>JBFIYQ010000015.1:0-15342 GCA_041605275.1 Gammaproteobacteria bacterium | reverse complement strand
AGTTGCCAGGGCGCGACTGCCAGAGACACCGATGGAGTCGCGCCAGATCAAGCTTGCGGTAGAAACCGCTGAAAAGCTGATGGGCTACAAAACGAGCCCGCAAAAAATGCTCGTTGTCTTGAGCCTCGGGCTCAAAAAATTGCCCCAGCTCCAGCTTGACGGCGTCAGCTGGAGGACAAGCGTCAACCCCAATGCGCCGGTCGGCAGCCGCGCCGACCGCAACGCGAGGGCGAGAAATCGTGACGCTAACGACGAAGCGTCATCGCTGCCGGCAGGCGAACGGCGCACGCTATATCAGCTCGCCGTGGTCAAGGGCAAAGTTTCCCCGTTTGACGGCAATTACCGCCGCGCACTGGATCTGGTGAATGGATACGCAGAGGTGCTGCGGGGACTCCCGGGAGTCCATCACGTTCGTGTTCAGTCTTTGCCGCTGGATGTGGACTCGTCGAGCACTCTTCAAGGAGACGCTATCCGCAGCTCGGGGAACAAGGAAGCTAACTTTGAGCTGCGCGTCGCGATTAAGGACAAGTCCGATGAAACTTGATCAGATCGACTGGGGCATGCTCCGAAATACGCTGATCTTTCTCGCTATTTCAGTCGTTGTCAGCGGCGCTCTTCTCGGAACCAGCTTTCACTTCTCGGAGAAGATGAAGCGAACGTTTCAGCGGGAGCGAAGCGCCCTGTTCTCGGTTCGTGCCCAGTACCAGAACATCGACGAAGAAGAAAAGATAATTGAGCGTTATCTTCCCCTTTATCGCGATCTGGAATCCCGGGGCGTCATCGGTCAAGAACGCAGGCTCGACTGGATCGATACTCTGCGCCAGGCGTCTCAGCGGGTCGAGCTGCCGGTGCTGAGATACGTGATCGACTCTCAGAGTGTCTATGAGCCCAATTTCATTGAGTTGGGAGGGGCGTTCCAGATCTATTCCAGCAGCATGAAGCTGGATCTCGGGCTGCTGCACGAGGAGGATCTGGGCTCGCTGTTTGCGGACCTGGACGCCAATGCGACCGGCCTCTACACCGTGTCCAGCTGTAACCTGAGACGGAACTACGACCAGCGCGAGTTCATCAAGCGCGCTGATGTCACCAACGTGAAGGCAGAGTGCGGACTGCGCTGGCTGACCATCAAGCAACCGCCGGCGGCATCGTGAAATTGTTCGGCTTAAGACAAGGGTTACTGCAACTGGCGGCGCTCGGTGCAGCGGCGGGTCTCATGCTCGTCTCCCAGGTCGCCGAGGCGCAGCGTCTCGGCCGGTTGTTTTCTACACCCGAAGAACGCGCTCTGCTGGATGAGTTGCGGCGCGAGCGAAAAATCGTCTCTCCGGACCCACAGGTGGTGGACATCGTTCCCGATACGCCGACGGTGGAGCAGGTCACCATTAACGGCGTGGTTCTGCGCAGCGGCGGCACCAATTCAGCCTGGATCAATGGCCGCCAGGTCGACGCCGGCGCGCGCACCCGGGAGGGCGTGCGGGTGGACACATCGGCGACCCAGGGCGGTCGGGTGAAGATCACCCTTCCAAGCGGGGCCGAGACCATCGATCTCAAACCCGGTCAGAAGATCGACGTCGATAGCGGGGTCGTAGTGGAGGCCTATGAGCGCGCCTCGGGCGCTGGCACCTATACTGTTTTCGATCGCGTCTCCATCGACGCGGCCGAAAGGCCGGAAGCCGGCACCGACGCGGCGACAACGAACAGACCCTCGACACAGACGCAGCCGTCGCCAACCGCACCGGACGGCACCCAGTCCCCTGAGGCCCTGCTGGAAAGAATCCGCCGGGCGCTGCAGGGAAATTAAGCCCTAAAACGATGCACGACAGCGGTTCAGCGCAACCGGTTTTCGCACACGGCCGTGAACTGTGTCACACCTCGACATTGGGCCTCCCATGGATTCAGCTCGTGGCGTTAGACTTTCTGCTGAGTCATTGAAAATCCAGGAAAATGGCCGGCGTGCTGGCCCACACTTGAGGCCGTGAGCCGGTTACGTTACAGGCTCGCCATGAATAATCGCGTCGTCATCAGGGGAACACCCCGGCAGCGTCAAAGCGGCATCGCGCTGCTTGCCTTCTCTGTGCTGCTGGCGATCGTCAGCGTGGGTCTGCTGGTGGACAGGCTCTCGACCCGGTCCCAGGACTATACGGCCCGGGAGCGCAGCTCAAATGAAGTGCTGGCGCAAGCCAAGGCCAATCTCATCGCCTGGTCGGTCAGTCATCCGACCGAGCCGGGTCGACTTCCCTGGCCCGATCGTAACGGTGACGGCGACTACGACGGAGGGTCCGACTGCGTGACCTCCGGATTCAGCAATACCCACTTGTTGGGCCGTTTTCCCCACGCGGGCGACGTCTCGCCCTGCGATGCCGCGCCCTTCGGCAGCTTCACCGTTGACGGTTACGGCGAGCCGCTGTGGTACGCGGTGTCACGAAACCTGCTGTGGAACCGCGGCCAGACCAACCCCGATCCGACCCTGAATCCGGGGCTCCTGGACGGTGCCGCCGCCTACCCCTGGCTTACCGTTCGGGATGAGAGCGGAAATGTTCTTTCGAACCGGGTCGCCGCAGTGATCATTGCGCCGGGCGGCGTGGTTGGTAATCAATCGAGAAGCGGCGCGGCGCCCAATCCGGCCCAGTATCTGGACAGCGTTACCATCGGCGCGACCAACTACGACAACTCGGACGCGGACCTGGATTTCATTATGTATCCAGATTCGCGCAAAACGACGACGGACAGCGACAGCTTCAACGACCAGCTGATTTACATCACCATCGACGAGCTCATGCGCCCGGTGGAAAAACGCGTCCTGGGAGACGCGGCGGTGGCGCTACAGAGCTATCGTGATACTCGCGGGCGCTATCCGTGGCTGAGTCCCTATCGCGATCCTACGATTTCCGCGGCCGGTGACACCATGACCGGGCGCGTGGATTCGGTCACCGGTGGCGACCATATCATCGACGCTGACGGTAACTTCCCGCCCACCGGCTTGGACGATCACATCATCGTCAATGTCACCCGGCGCACCGTCTGGGAGATAAAGGATCAGCACGCCCCGGACGACCTCCACATCAAGGGCTCCCCGGATTTCCAGGCCGGAGACGCTTACAACATACGACCGGCCTTTAACGGCGTCTGGGGCGGTCTCGACAGTTTCGGCGGAGACGGCCGCGAGGGTCACATTCCCTTTATTGACCTTCCCGCCGCCGAGAGCTACGCGGTGTCCACCGGCTTCACCCTCAGCTGGAACAACGGCACCGCGTCGCCGCTACCGAGTTGCTTCCCGGTATCATTTCCCGGCTGGCTTTCTCTGACAGCCACGGGCTGCAGCCAATTGCAGAATTCCTACCAAAGCGGCGCCTTCACTCAGCCGTCGCCGCCGGTTCCGGTTACTGGAACGGCCGAAGGTGAGTGCATCTGGACCGACATCGACGCCGCGAACTGCTTTTGCCATACAGCAGACTGCGATCAAACCACGGAGGTGCGAAACTCCGCTTACACGGTTCAAATTAATTGCGGTGGACCCTGTGGCGGCATCGTTGTTGATGTGCCGGTAGAACGCACCTATACGTACACTTTCGATTACACGGGAAACGGTGCCACCAGCAGTGTCGGCAACGTGAAGACTAGGCAGGTGACGAGTACGGTGCCAGAAACCATCGGGATGACGGACCAGATTACTGTTCTCGGCATCAATTACACCATCTGGTCGGGAACGGTTTCGGTGCCGGCCGGCAGCTACGTCATGGACGGAATCTACTTCGATATCGAAGACAACATCGAATTTCCCGGCTATTTTTTTACTAATCTCTGGCATCACTACATTTACGTGAAGATCGCTGCCGACCATGTGGCCATAAACACCATGACCGGAAACCCGAGCAGCAATAATTGCGCCGCTGGTACCGACTGCGTGGAGATGGAAATGAGCGGGAGTACGGTGCGCGACGATATTCAGGCGGCGCTGGTGAGCGCGGGCGGAGAACTCTCTGGGCAGGACCGCACCAATGGGGAGATGAGAGATTATTTCGAAGACGAGAACGAAAACGAAGAGAACGACATCGTCGAGAGAGCGGTAGCATCCAATAACTTCAACGATCAGATCCGTGTAATTCGACCCAACCCGCCATGAACGTCTCGCCGTCTAAGCGTCCGAAATCCCCGCGTGGTATCGCCCCTCGGGGATTCACCCTAATCGAGCTGGTGGTGGCCATCGCCGTGATTGGCTTGCTGCTCGGAGCCATCATGACGCCACTGGCCACCCAGTTCAGAGTACGCACCATCAAGGAAGCCGGGGGTAATCTGAACGACGTCAAACAAGCCCTTATTGGTTATGCCATGACCAATCGCAGACTGCCGTGCCCTGACACGGATACGAATCCAGACGGGCTGGAGAATCCCATCGGCGGCGGTAGCTGTAGCGCGTCGGAGGGCGTTTTGCCCTGGAACACCCTTGGCGTTGACGCGTCCGACGTTTGGGGACGGCTCTATATTTACCGCGTTGCGCCGGAATTCACCCACCAAACGGTTCCAGGATCGCCACCCGCCACCAGCCAGCTTGACCTCAACGATACCGGTAACATCAATGTCGTCGACCGCGCCAGCGACAAATCGGAGATCACGCTGACCACTACGGCGGCTGCGGTCATCGTTTCCCTGGGCGGCAACGGCTACGGCGGTCAAGACACCGATGGTAATGCCCTGGCCGTGCCCAGCGGTGCTGACGAGGTGGAAAATACCGACGGCGATATAAAGTTCGTAAGGCGGAACTATTCGCTCGGCGCCGATACCTGCAGCGACACCAGCGGCACGACGCCGTTCTGTGAATACGACGATCTGGTGACCTGGATACCGGAATCTTTTCTGAAAAGTCAGCTGGTGCAGGCGGGTCGGCTACCGTGACGGCCGCGACCATATGTGATTAGACGCTGATCGGAATCCCGGGGAGCATGGAGGCACTGGCGACGGGCCGCGTTTACTTTCGTTCGAACTGACCTCTGCGCGGCGCTTCTCGTTTCAGCCGCTGCGCAGCTCGAATCGCACCCCCGCCTCCCCGTTCTCCTTGAGCCGGAGTCGGTAACCGAGCTGCTCCGCCTGAACTGCGGCCTGGTAAAGTCCGATGCCGAGTCCGTTGCGGGAATCCACCGGCGCCTTGAATAGCGTCGACGCCACCTCGGGGTCAATCCCGCTGCCGTTATCGGCGACGCTCAGCGCGGTGTGATCCTGGTCGGCGTCGAGGCGCACGACGATATCGATGTCCGGCTCCGAGTGGCGTTTGGTGCGGGCATTCTCCAGCAGGTTTTCCACCACGCTGTCGAAAAGGTCCACCGGAATCGGCGGGCTGTTCTTAATGTCCGATTCGAATTCGATGTCGCCGCCGGCGTTGCGCGCTTTCAAATCCGACCACCATGCGTCCAGCTTGCGCCACGAGACGGTGTTGTCCTCGGGTGCCTGAAGCTTGTCCAGGGCGAGCTGAAGGCGGTTGGTCAAATGAGGGAGCTGTCTCCTCAAGGTGATTTGCAGCTCGTCCTTTCGACCGGTGTCGTCGTTTTCCACCATCGCCGCCAAACCCTGGAAGGATTGCAGCAGGTTTTTGATATCGTGGGTAACGCGCGCCCCGGTTTCGTGGATGGCCTTAAGCTGCGCACTCTTGGCGACTTCCTGCTCGCGCTCCTTGGCCAGTCGGAAATGGGTAATCAGGCTCAAAAGGAGCTTGCAGTGAAGCTGCAGCGCGATGCCCATGGGCCGATGGGTGTACACGATGAAGGCGGTGCCTGCGCTTTCGTGGCGAAAGGCGAACTTACTCTGCTTGCCCGCGCTGCCGGAACGTTCCCCGGTACGCCACTCGGCCCCGGCAATCCACGTGAGCCCCGAAAGCAGCAATATGGCCGAGTCCATGAATGCCTGGGGAGATTGCTTCTGTCGCACCAGCCCGGCCAGCTCTGAGAGCCAGTCTTCGAACGGGGTGCCGATGCTGAGCAGGTAGCGCTCCCACAGCTGACCGATTCCGGCAAATCCTGCCAGCGGACTCCAGAGCATGCTGATGGCGAGCAGAAAAAACGCGATGATGAGTATGGTCTGAATGAGCGCTTCGGCGTAGGCGGCCCCGGTCACGTACATGCTCAGCAGCGAGCCCAGGCCCAATACGATGGTCAGCAGAGAGGTGGTTAATCCGTAGAGAAAATCCACCGGACGCACAGACGTTGAGGTCCGCTCTTGCGACGGAATAAAAACCAGCACTACCGGTACCGCGAGCATGCTGTAGCGGAAAATCTCCTTGAACTCTTCGGAGAGGGTGCGCACGTCGAACATGGGCGGGATGCATCCAATCAGAATTTCGGACACCACGAATACCAGGCTGAGCAAATAGGCGTAACGGTCGCGGGTGCCGACAATAACCCGGCCGCCGAGAAATCCTGCGAGCATCAGCAGCCAGAAGGTCATCAGGCCCCAGTTCAGCCAGGCAACGAAGGAAATGGTAACCAGGGCGAATACAAGGGTTCCCTGGATTCCGAAACGCCGGTCGCGGCTCCACATGGGCTGCCACAGCAAGAACAGTCCCAGGTGGGCGAGCAGCAGGGAGCGGGAAACCGCTTCGGCAAAATCCCACCACACGGCGACGTGCATCACCAGGAGCATGAGCGCCAGCACCTGGTGCTCGTGCCGAGACAAGTAGGTTTTCTTACCTTCGGCCATGTTCAAAGCCGTACTCGTTTAGGGCGACTTTCGCTGTACACCAAAACGGAAATTCAACGCGCATTATGTATATTAGCAACTCGTGCGCTACGCTTTTTGGCAAGGCTGCATTGGCGAGAGCGAACTCAAGACTGAGACTGTGGGCGCCATAGCGTATTACACCCTGCTCGAGGCGTTGAGAAACCGGCTACTGTGGCTGGTGCTGGGCGTTTTGCTGCTGGGGTTCGGCCTGGCCGAATTTCTCGGTGACGTCGCCATCACCGAGACTAGGGAATTTCAGAGCGGTTTCATGGGTGCACTGCTTCGGGCGTTCGCGGTGTTCATGCTCAGTCTTTTCGTCATCACCAGCATCGTGCGCGAGTTCAATGACAAGGGACTCGAGCTGGTGCTTTCCTTTCCCATACCGCGGTCCAGCTACTTTCTAGGCAAGCTGTTCGGATTTTCCGGTCTCGCGCTGATCCTCGCCGCCGCGTCGGGGCTTTGCCTGATGGCATACGCACCGCCGTTTCAGGCTGTACTGTGGGCGCTCTCTCTGGCCATGGAGCTTCTTATTGTCACCGCGGTGAGCCTTTTGTGCCTGCTCACCTTCACCCACGTAACCGTGGCGCTCAGCGCGGTGATGGCTTTTTACCTGCTGTCCCGCTCCATGACGGCGATTCAGCTTATGGGCCACTTTCCGGTGATCACCTCGGAATCTCTGGCTCAGGACGTGATCGTCGCCTTCCTGGACGCGCTGGCGTTCCTGCTTCCGGAGCTGGATCGATTCACCTCGTCGGAATGGCTCATCTATCACACCGCCGGCTGGCCTGATCTGCTGCCGGTGGTCGGCCAGACGATCATATACGTTGGTCTGATCTCGGGCGCGGCCATGTTCGACCTTTATCGCAAGAGTCTTTGATGACGCCGCGGCGCAGAGATTACTGTGCTGTGGATCCAGGGCGAGGCGCGTACCCCCTGGTGGCCGGAGTTGGCTGAGCGTCGCCTTGCCGCCGTACCGCGAGCGGTCATCGGGCTGCTGGGGATCGCGTTTGTGGCCCAGGTGGCCTGGCACGGCGTCCGCGCGAACCTGAATGCGGTAGCCGAAGCGCTGCCGCCAGCGCCGTCAGCCGCAACGCTCCGCATGGCTTCTTTCGGCGACCCCCTCGTGTTCGCCAAGACCCTGATGTTGTGGCTTCAGGCCCACGACAACCAGCCCGGCGTGAGCATTCCCTTTCGCAACCTCGATTACGCCCGGGTGCAGACCTGGCTTGACCGTATTCTGGAGCTGGATCCCAGGGGTCAGTATCCCTTGCTGGCCGCGAGCCGGGTGTACGGCGCGGTCGCCGACCAGGAACGCAAGCGGATGATGATGGAGTTCGTCTACCAGAGCTTTCTCGAAGATCCCAATCGGCGCTGGCGCTGGCTGGCCCACGCGGCCATCGTCGCAAAGCACCAGCTGAAGGATCCGGAGCTCGCGCTCAGATATGCCCGCGCCATTACCGAACTGGCCCGGGGCGAAGAGGTGCCGGCATGGGCTCGGGACATGACCGTCATCGTTTTGGAAGACATGGGAGAGCTGGAGGACGCGAAGTTTCTTATTGGAGGACTGATTCACAGCGGTCGGGTCACCGATCCCCACGAAATCCGTTTTCTGGAACGCAAGCTCGAAGAACTGGAAGAAAAAATCCGGGTGAGAGACCAGGAGACTTGAGGTCTGCCCGGGCGGGAGAAATTCCCCGGAAGCTCCGGCCGCCGCCGAACAGGCGCGCCAGGTGGCTTGGCTCAACGGACGGTGAAGCGTATTTCTCCGCGCCAGTCCGGCGGCGGCGGGCGGCTTTTGAACTCGGAAATGCGCGTGAGATAATAATCATACAGGGGATCTTCGGGGTTCTCCTGCTTGAGCAGGCTGAAAAGCTGATCCGCCAGCTCCCATTCCCGCTCCTGGTAGCAGCGGATGGCGTCGTTGTGACGGTGCAGGTTGGCGGCGATGGTGCTTTCTAGGTCGGTGGCCGGATTACAGGGCTCGAACAAACGCTCCAGTCCGGATTTGCCCTTCACCTCCACCAGACCCAGCTCCCTGTAGATGGCCACCGGGAAAGCCCGTCGGGTGGAATCACCGACGATAATCCGCGCTTTGTATACCCGGGTGAGATCCTGAAGCCGGGCGGCGAGATTCACCGTGTCGCCGATGGCGGTGTAGGTCACCCGATACTTTGATCCCATGTTGCCCACGCTAGCGACTCCGGTGTTGATGCCGATCCCCATCTCCACCGGCGGCCAGCCGCGCTCCCGAAAACGCTCCCTCAGATTCACCAGTCGCTCCTGGATCTCGAAGGCCGCAGACACCGCGTTGGAGGCGTGGTAAGGGTCGTCCAGCGGCGCACCCCAGATGGCCATGACTGCGTCACCAATGTATTTGTCGATAAGGCCCTTGTGGCCATAGATGATGTCCGAGATGGGGTTGAACAGCGTGTTCAGCATGTCCGCCAGCTGCCGCGGCTCGACGTTCTCGGAAATCGAGGTGAAATCGTGGACGTCACAGAACATCACGCTGAGCTCGCGCGCTTCTCCCTCCAGGTTCAGCCCGCCGGGGTTTTCGCCCAAGCGACGCACCAGCTCGACCGGAATATACTGCCCGAATATGCCCATAAGTCTTTGTTTTTCAGAGTATTGCGTAAAGAAGCGAAGGAGCACGTGAACAATGAAAATCATCAGGATGGTGAGCAGCATGTACTCCATGGGGATGAGCGCGCGATAGCTATCCACCCGGTAGCCCAGGACGAACACCGGCACCATGACCACGAGCACCAGCACCGAGGCCCGTGTGGGCGTGAGCAGGGGAAGGCCGAGCACCAGGGCCAGGCCGACGAAAAGCAGCAGGTAGAACTCCGGGGTGCGCAGCACGGCGGCCAGATTGCCGGCGCCGGTCCCCAAGTCGAAGACCAGCTCGAAAAGTCCCGCTGCATTTGCCAAGAACAGCACGAATACGGCCAGAGTGAGCAGTATTTCGGTGGTATGGCGCTTGAATAGCTTCAGCATCGCGCGGCGGCTGGGTTTCGACAGGTCAAATCTTTAAATACGCCTGTGCCGGAACCGTTCGGGACCCATTCAAAACGCGATTCGGCTGGTTCGAGAGAGGAAAACGCGGGGTGATGCTGGTAAGTGTCTATTCCTGGCAAGGGCTTGGCAAAACGGAGTCCGAGGGCGCTTCGCGATCGGCGAAGTCTAATGAAGGCGAGCCGTAAGGCGCAACAAAGCGGGTCGCACTTTCGCGCTGAATTGGCCTGAGGTGACTAACGAGCAGCCCATCCGGCGAGAGTTTATAGGCGAAGGCGCCCAGCTTCGGGGTGCCGGGGAACCGACGGGAGCGCCGAATTTTCGACACCCTTGGTCCGGTCCCACCACTGAAACCATCAGGAGACGAACCCGGTGGGGCTCTGCGCTAGGCGCGTGAACTCAGATTTACGGCGTTTAATGCGGAGCCGAAGCTAGTTGGCACGGCGATTGCTTTTAACTCCGACACAGTGATTCGCTACGGAGGCGAATAACCATGAACCGAAAACAAAGCGGATTCACCCTCGTCGAGATCGCCATCGTGCTGGTCATTATCGGCCTGCTGCTCGGCGGAATCCTCAAGGGTCAGGAGCTCATCAACAGCGCCCGGGTGCGGAATCTGGCCGACACGGCCTCCGGTGTTCAGGCCGCCTACTTCGGATTTCTCGACCGCTACCGCCGGGTTCCCGGGGACTGGGACGCCGCCTCGGCGACCACCGCCATCGGTACCACCGTGTCCAACCCGACAGGCGGCTCCAACATGAACAATGGTCGCATCGATAACCCGAGCAGCGAGGAATGGCTTGAACCCAACGCCATGTGGGAGCAGCTGGCCAAGGCCGGTTTCATCCAGGGCAGTTACGCCGGCACTGACTCTGAGCCGAACCAGCAAAACGGCTTGGCGCCGCTTAACGCCTTTAACGCACCCATGGTCGTGGGTCGTACCGACGAGTACCAGCCTACAGCCAGCGCGGCGACTCGCCTGCACCTCATCACGGGCCGCTTTGTACCGGTAAAGGTCATGCGCGAGCTCGACGTCAAAGTTGACGACGCGCAGCCGACAACGGGCAGCCTTCGGGCCGTGGCCGATACCGTAACCGTGTTCGCCGGCACCAATAATTGGGGCGGACATGATTCGGCGGCCGCGCCGTTAGGCTGCGTGGACGGCGCCTCGCCACCGAACTGGAACGTTACCGCCGACTCGCAGGACTGCAACGCGGTTATTCTCTTCTGATATGCACATTTATCTGGCTCTCTTACGCAGGGTCAGTTATCTAAGCCGGGGGGGCAGCGCAAAAACGCGCTGCTCCTTTTTATTGTCGTCGAGTCTGGTATCGGCACCGATTCCTGGTATTCCCTGACGCCATTATTCCGGTAGTCTCGCGGCATGACCGAAACCATCCGTTTCGAACGCGTTTTCAAACAATTCGGGCGCTTGCCTGTTCTCGATGGCCTGAGTCTGGGGATCGAGCAGGGAGAATTTTTCGGCCTGGTGGGTATCAACGGAGCAGGCAAGACCACGAGCATAAAAGCGCTGCTGGACTTTATCGATATCGACTCCGGCAGCATCTGTATTTTCGGCTTACGCCACGATCAGACCCGGGCGCGCGAGCGACTCGCATTTCTGCCCGAGCGTTTTCTTCCGCCCTACTATTTGCGCGGACGCGACTTTCTGAATTTTTACTCCCGACTTAGGGGCACGCGATTTTCCGCGGATCGGGTGAACGCCATGTGTGAAGCGCTGGATCTGAATCCGGAGGCTTTGTATAAATCCGTGCGTATCTACTCCAAGGGCATGTCTCAGAAGCTGGGCCTGATTGCGACGCTGCTCAGCGAAAACGACTTGCTGGTCCTGGATGAGCCCATGAGCGGCTTGGATCCCAAGGCAAGACGGCTGGTGAAGACGCAAATGCAGGCGATCAAGAAAACCGGCCGAAGCGTGTTTTTTAGCACCCACATGCTGAGCGATGTGGACGAGCTTTGCGATCGCATGGGAATCCTGCATGGTGGAAAGCTTCGCTTCGCGGGCACGCCATCCGAGTGTCGCCAGCGCTTCGGCACTTCCTCTCTTGAGCAAGCCTATCTGAACTGTATATCAGATACGTAAACTGCGCCGACCTGAATCAGTCTCCGCTGGGTGCGGTGAGCGATCGCGATCGATCTAGCGTCCCGCCCCATTCTCCGAATTCGGTTGTGTTGCTCGTTACGGGGCGCTATAAGAAGGCGACTTTATTCCTCTCCGCGGCGGCGCCGCGGCCTCCGTTTCAGGGGCGCTGATATGGAATCTTCGATCTTTCGCTTCATATTACATTACAGCCGAAAAGAGCAGATCCTGCTGCTGATATTCACTCTGTCGGCATTCCCTTTTCTCTACATGTCGCTGGATTTACCTAAAACGATCATTAACCAGGCCATCGGCGGCAGAGATTTTCCCAGGCAAGTACTCGGGTTCGAGTTCGATCAGATTCCCTACCTTTTGCTTCTTTGCTCGATCTTTCTGCTGCTTGTTCTCATCAACGGGGGTTTCAAGTATTTCATTAACGTCTACCGCGGCGTGGTCGGTGAACGCATGCTGCGGCGTCTCAGGTACCAGTTGTACGGGCGAGTGCTGCGTTTCCCCTTGCCGAGCTTCCGCAAGGTTTCGCAAGGAGAAGTGGTCTCCATGATCACGGCGGAAACCGAGCCTCTCGGCGGATTCATCGGCGACTCTTTTGCGCTTCCGGCATTCCAGGGCGGAACCCTGCTTACGATTGTGATTTTCATGTTCGTTCAGGATCCGGTGCTGGGAACCGCGGCGGTGGCGCTGTATCCAGTTCAGGCGTATCTAATTCCAAAGCTCCAGCGAAAGCTCAACCTGCTGAAAAAGGAACGGGTGATCCATGTCCGCAGGCTGTCGGAGCGCATCGGCGAGGTCGTTACCGGTATCCGCGAGGTGCACGCCCACGATACCTCACAGTACGAGCTTGCCGATTTCTCCGATCGGGTCGGCGATATCTACGACATCCGGGTGAAGATATACAAACAGAAATTTCTGATTAAGTTCCTGAATAACTTCATCGCCCAGATCACTCCGTTTTTTTTCTATTCCATAGGCGGGTATCTGGTAATAAAGGGAAGCCTGAGCTTCGGCGCGCTGGTTGCGGTGCTTGCGGCGTACAAGGACCTGGCCTCGCCATGGAAAGAGCTGCTCGACTACTACCAGAACAAGGAAGATGCGCGGGTCAAGTACGAGCTGCTGTATGAGATCTTCGAGCCGCCGGGGATGCTGGACGCTCGCTTTCTCTCCGAAGATCCGCCGGACGGGGTCGCCTTCGAGGGCGAGCTGCTCGCTTCCAACATAAATTTGAGTGAGCCGGATGAAGGTGAGGGCGTATTCGCGGGAGCACTGACGCTGAAACTTTTGCTGCCGAAGGCCATCGCGGTTCTAGGTGGGCCCACCAGCGGCAAGGACCGTTTCGCCGCGGTGATTGCCGGCATCAAACGGCCGCTATCCGGCACGCTCACGATCAGCGGTTTCAACCTGAGCGCCGCGCCCGAATCCATTACCGGACGCCGAATCGCCTACGTGGGGCGCGAGCCGCTGCTGCGTGCCGGCAGCGTGAGGGAAAACCTGCTCTACAGTCTGCGGCACCGCCCCGTGCGCGAGGTGGAAGACAGCGTCCATACCCGCGAAGAGCGCGCCCGAAAGCGCAGAGAGGCCGAGCTTTCCGGCAATTCGCCTTTTGACGTGAGAGCCGACTGGATCGATCTCCAGAGCATTGGTCTTGAAAATACGGATGCCTTGAACGAGCGCGCTCTGGAAGTGCTCGGCGCGGTGTGCATGGATCGGGATATATACGACTTCGGTTTGAACGGAGCGATCAATCCCGAGGAGCACCCGGAGCTCACCGCCAGGGTCCTCGAGGCGCGGGCAGAGTTGAAGCATCGACTGGTGGATCCGGAAATCGCGCCCCTTGTCGAGCTGTTCGACAAGGAGGCCTACAACACCAACATGAGCGTGGCGGAGAATCTGCTTTTCGGCACGCCGAAGGAGGACTCCTTCCGTCTGGACAATCTTCCGGACAACGAGTTCGTACTGAAGGCGCTGCGCGAGACCGGATTGATGGACGATTTCATTGAGGTTGGCCGTAAGCTGGCGGCGCTGATGATCGACCTGTTTGCAGACGTCGAACCCGGAAGCGAGCTTTTCGAGCAGTTCAGCTTCATTAGCGCAGACGATCTTCCCGAATTTCGCAGCCTGCTGACGCGTACCGAACGAGCGAGCTTCAAAGACCTGAACGAAGGGGATCGCCGAATGCTGCTTTCGCTTCCCTTCAAGCTGGTGCCCGCCCGTCATCGCCTGGGCCTAATCGACGATTCCATGCAGAGGCGTTTACTCAAGGCAAGAAAGGCGCTGGCGGCGGGATTCGATGCGGGAACGGCACCGATCGAATTTTTCGATCCGGAGCGCTATAACCCGACGGTCTCCATCCAGGACAACATTCTCTTCGGTCGTCTCGCGTACGGCAAAGCGCGAAGCGCCGTTCGTATTGGCGAGCTCATCGCGGACGTGGTGGATAAACTCGGACTTCGGCGGGCCATCATGGAGGCCGGATTGGATTTTCAAGTTGGAATATCCGGCGCGAGACTTTCGGCCGCGCAACGGCAAAAGCTGGCGATAGCCCGCTGCATTCTTAAGCGCCCCGACGTGCTCGTGGTGGATGAAGCAACGGCGGCTTTGGACGACTCCGCCCAGAAAAGAATACTCCAGAATCTGCTTGAGGAGTTCAGAGGCAGAACCTTGATCTGGTTTGTGCACCGTGCCAGTCTTGGTCAAGAGTTCCAGCAAATCCTGGTCATGGAAGGCGGAAGGGTCGTGGAGCAGGGCGCCTTCGAGGAGCTGGACAGGCCGGGTACGGTATTCAAGGAGCTGGCCGCCGCCAGCTGATCCAAAGGATGCCGACGAGATGATGGATATTCATAAAGAATCCGATCTGCTTCGCAACGTACCCATGTTTGCGAAGCTGGATCCTACCAAGCTGAAGCTGCTGGCGTTCACCAGTGAGTGTCTCAGCTTCGACGACGGGGAAGTTCTGTTTCATGAGGGTGATCGCGCGGACGCGGCCTACGTCATCATGAGCGGCGAGGTGGAGATAATTGCGGACACCGGCGATACTCAGTTTGTCGCCGGGAGGCTCAGCAAGAATCAGCTTTTCGGAGAGCTTGCCGTGCTCACCAAGGAGCCGCGCTCGGCCACACTGCGGGCTAAAGGTGAACTGCTTGCCTTGAGAATTGGTGAAGATATATTTTTGAAGCTGCTGGCGGAGAATCCGGAAGTGGCGCTGGACGTCATGCGCCAGCTGAGCGAGAAGCTGGTACTTTCCCATCACCAGGTCGAGGAGCTGAAGGGAGAGCTGCAAAAGCTGGAAGCAAAAAGGTCCGAAGCGCCGCCCGGGTGACCGCGACGGTCAACGCCTGCGAAACAGCGCCGGTCCTCTACTCGCGACCAGCGATACAGCGCCTTACTGAGCATACTGGTCCGGTCGTCGAAGCGAACAGCGAATTCTGATTTGAAAGAAAGGCGCTTTATTTCTCTCTGGCAACGCTGCTCGCGGGCGGCCGCTGCCGCGCGCGGTGCTGAGCTCT
>JBFIYQ010000014.1:0-15811 GCA_041605275.1 Gammaproteobacteria bacterium | reverse complement strand
CGCACGTCCACCGGAACTTCTTTCTCTGAGCCCACTGGACGGACGGCTTTCTCCTGAATCGCGCGCAGCAGCTTCACCTGCATGAGCAGAGGGAGATCGGCCACCTCGTCCAGAAACAGCGTGCCTCCGTCGGCCGCCTGGAAAAGTCCCGCCTTCTCCGCCACCGCCCCTGTGAAGCTGCCCTTCTTGTGGCCAAACAGCTCGCTTTCCATCAGCTCGGCTGGAATCGCGCCGCAGTTCACCGGCACGAAGGGCGCATCGGTCCGCGGACCCTGTTCGTGGATCATTCGCGCGACCAGCTCTTTGCCGGTCCCCGATTCCCCGCTGATATAAACGGGCGCTTGGCTTCGGGCCAGCTTGGCGATGGTCGCTCTCAGCCTGCACATGACCTCGGATTCACCGATCAGGCGCCGCGCCGGCGGCGCGCGCCGCTCGCCCAACCTGAGCGCCTTGTTGACCAGGTTCCGCAGCACCTTGAGGTCAACAGGCTTGGAGACGAAATCGAAGGCACCGGCTTTGAGCGCCTCGATGGCCGAGTCCATATTGCCATGGGCCGTAATCATGGCCACCGGCACGTTGGGATAATGCTGCTGCATGAACCGCACCAGATCGATACCGTTGCCGTCCGGCAGGCGCATGTCGGTCAGGCAGAGGTCGAATTTCCGACTTTTGGCAAGCTCGTAGGCCTGCTTCAGGTTGGCCGCCCGGCTGGCACCCACCTCCATACGATCGAGGGTAATCTCCAGCAGCTCGAGAATGTCGGGCTCGTCGTCAACGATGAGAGCATGGCTGGTGGTCATGCGGTTACGATTCCTTCGCGTCTAGGATCGGAAAAACTGATTCTGAAACAGGCGCCCTCGTCCACCTTGACGAAGTTGAGGGTCGCCTTGTTGCCCTCGCAGAGCTCTCGGGCAATATAGAGACCGAGCCCCGAGCCGTCGTTGCGGGTGGTGAAGAAAGGCTCGAAAATCTGCTCGACTTCTTCCTCCGGGATACCGTCGCCGTTGTCGCGAATGTCCAGGAACGGACGCTCGGTGCTGTCGCTGATACTCGCGCGCAGATCGATACGCGGCGCACCGTTACTGTGGTTGAGGCCGTTCTCACAGAGATTCCACACCACCTGGTGAAGCTGGCTGGGGTCGACCCGCACCTGGATATTTTCCGGCTCCACCGAGACCTTGCAGCTGACCGCTGAGATTTTATTGGCGGCGACGAAGTTCGTGGCAAACTCTTCCAGCCACGGTTTTAGCGTTACGAGCTGGGGCTTTGCCGGTTTTCCGCGGCTGATTCGCAGCACGTTTTCGATAATGGCGTTCATGCGGATGGAGTTTTCACGAATCATCTCCGTCAGCCGGCGATCGCCTTCGGCCAGACCGTTCGATTCGCTCAGCAGCTGTCCCGCGTGACTGATGGCGCCGAGGGGATTGCGAATTTCGTGGGCGATACTCGCGGCCATGCGGCCGAGCGAAGCGAGTTTCAGCTGCTGCGCCTGCTGGGTCAGCGCCGAGGCGTCTTCGATGAACACCAGCACGCCATCGACCGCGTTATGCCCGATCCCGGCAAACGAGCAAATTAATCTCATTTGAGTGCCTTCGTTCTGAAATAGATGCGACGGACGACTGCGGTCGCCACGCCAGGTGTGCAGCAGCCCCGCAAGCTTCGGCACCACGTTTTCCACCCTCGCGCCTTCGTCATAGGAATCTAATCCAAGCATATGCCGCGCCGATTCGTTCACCAGTCGAATGCGGTTGTGCGCGTCCACTACGAGGATGCCGGCCTGCATCCGGCTGATGATGTGCTCATTTAGCTGAGAGAGATTCGCCAGGTCCAATTCGCGCCTGGCCGCGAGGGCTTCGCTCGTCCTGATGCGCCGGGCGGAGACGTGAGCGATATAGGCAGTGGCAAATAACGACGCGCCGAGGATCCCGGCGTGGGTGTAGTTGGTCAGCGGAAACGGACTCGATAGCCAGACAAAGATTTGCTGGGTGAGCACCGCGATCGACGCCATGGCCGCGAACAAAATCGCGATTCGACCCTGGGTCAGCACGCTGCCGCCCGCAATGGCGACCAGGAGCAGCATACCGAGGCCGCTGGTGACGCCGCCGCCCGCGTGCATGAGCAGGGTGATTGCGACGATATCCGTAAACACCTGCAGCACGACCTGGGCGTCGAAGGCGGGCGAGCGCAGATGACAGGCCGCTGCGGCGATCAGGCTGAAGATGAAGTAGCCCACCGCCGCGTATCGAAATAGCGCCGGATCGTAGTGGCCCACCGGCAGCGGCGCGATGCCCCAGAAATACAGCACCAGCAGCAGTCCCGAGAGCGCCAGGCGGTAGAGAATAAAGTAGCGCAAAGGCTTCCACTCGACGGTGTCGCCGAAGGTAATGCCTGTGCTGGGGACGTTTACTGCAATTTCGGACATCAGGGTAATCAGCGCCCTCCCCCGCCGGCTGTGGCGCGGGAGCGTTTTTGCACCATTCGATGATTTAATTTTAGCGGCTTTGCCCGGTTTCGTGAGATTCACCGGGCTCCGCCTCGGGGCAGACCGCGATCCGACTGTGATATCCTTCGTTGCCTTCCGGACCATATAAAAACAAGGGGGGCGGATTCATGAACCTGCACGAATACCAGGCCAAGGCGGTGCTGCGCGAGTACGGCGTTCCGGTGCCCGACGGCTCGCCCGCCAGCAGCGCGGCGGCGGCGCGGGAGGCGGCGGAGAGCCTCGGCGGGGAATCCTGGATGGTTAAGGCACAGGTCCATGCCGGCGGCCGGGGTAAGGCCGGCGGCGTCAAGCGCGCCACCAGCCTCGACCAGGTGGGCGAATTCGCCAAGACCATGCTCGGAACCCGACTCGTCACCAAGCAGACCACCGCGGAGGGGCAGCCCGTTAATACCGTGCTGGTAGAGGCTACCACCGAGATCGGCGACGAGTTTTATCTCAGCATGCTGGTGGACCGCGGCCGGCGACAGGTAGCCATCATGGCGTCCGCGGCGGGCGGAATGAACATCGAGGAGGTGGCGGCGAAGGAACCGGAAAAAATCGTCATGGAGTACATCGACCCGGCCGCCGGGCTGCAGCCTTATCAGGTTCGCCGTGTGGGTTTCGCCTTCGGCCTCAACGGCGCGCAGATTAAACAGCTTGGATCCGTTATAGGCGGGCTGTTCAAGGTCTTTATTGAAAAGGACTTAAGCCTGCTCGAGCTGAATCCGCTGGTGCGCACCAAGTCCGGCGACATCCTCGCTCTGGACGCAAAGATTAATATTGATGACAACGCGCTCTACCGTCATCCGGATCTGGCCAGCCAGAATGACACCTCTCAGCAAGACGAGAAAGAAGTCCGCGCCAAGCAGTTCGACCTCAACTACATCACCCTGGACGGCAACATCGCGTGCATGGTGAATGGCGCGGGTCTCGCCATGGGAACCATGGACCTGATCAAGCTGACCGGCGGAGAACCGGCCAACTTTCTCGACGTCGGCGGCGGCACCGACGCGGAAAAAGTGGCCGAAGCGTTCAAGCTGATCGTCTCGGACGAGAAGGTAAAGGCGATTCTGGTCAACATTTTCGGCGGAATCGTTCGCTGTGATCTCATTGCCGAAGGAATCATCAAAGCGATCAAAGAAGTCGGCGTCAGCATCCCTGTCGTGGTCAGGCTGGAGGGCACCAACGTCAAGCGCGGTAGACAGCTGCTGGACGAAAGTGGGCTGGACGTGATCTCGGCGGAGTCCCTTTCCAAGGCGGCGGAAAAAGCCATACAGCTTGCGAGCTGAGCACCGAGCGAACTCGAATCATGAGCGTACTAGTCAACAAAGAAACAAAAGTCATTTGCCAGGGATTCACCGGCAAGCAGGGTACCTTCCACTCGGAGCAGGCCATCGAGTACGGCACCAACCTGGTGGGCGGGGTAACCCCGGGCAAGGGCGGTCAGAAGCACCTCGACAGGCCCGTGTTCAACACTGTCCACGACGCGGTCAGAGAAACCGGCGCTGACGCTACCATGATTTACGTCCCGGCGGCCTTCGCGGCGGACGCTATTTTAGAGGCGACCAACGGCGGAATTCGAGTGATCGCCTGCATCACCGAGGGCATTCCCGTGCTCGACATGCTCAAGGTGAAAAGCGCGCTGACGCGCTTCCCCGGGGTGCGGCTCATAGGACCCAACTGCCCCGGCGTGATTACTCCGGAAGAGTGCAAGATAGGGATCATGCCGGGGCCGATACACAAGGCCGGCGTTATCGGCGTGGTTTCCCGTTCCGGCACGCTTACCTACGAGGCGGTGCATCAGACTACGCAGAACGGGCTGGGCCAAAGCACGTGTATCGGCATCGGCGGAGACCCGATCAACGGACTGAGCTTCATCGACTGCCTCGAGCTGTTCCAGCAGGACGAACAGACCGAGGGCATCGTCATGGTGGGGGAGATCGGAGGCAGCGCCGAAGAGGACGCCGCGGAATACATCAAGGCCAACGTGAACAAGCCGGTGGTGGCCTACGTTGCCGGCGTAACGGCGCCGCCGGGCCGGCGCATGGGGCACGCCGGCGCGATCATTTCCGGCGGCAAAGGCACCGCCGAGGCCAAATTCGAAGCGCTGGAATCCGCCGGGGTACGCACCGTAAAATCTCCCACCGCCATAGGCGACGCCATCAAGGAATCCATGGGTCGTTAAGGACCGCGCGTTTTTTTGTGAAGATTAGGCGCCAAGCTCCGCGCCGGGTCGGCGCGATGAAGCTGGATTTCTGACTGTCGAAGCCAGGGCAGAGTTAACCCGTTACTTCAGGCCCGAGCCAAATGAAAAAAATTGAAGCCATCATCAAGCCGTTTAAGCTCGACGACGTCAGAGAATCCTTGTCCGAGATCGGAATCGCCGGTATGACCGCCACCGAAGTCAAAGGCTTCGGGCGACAGAAAGGTCACACCGAGCTTTATCGCGGCGCCGAATACGTGGTGGATTTCCTGCCCAAGGTCAAAATCGAGATCGTCGTCACCGAGGACCAGGCCGAGCCCTGCATCGAGGCCATCACCGAAGCCGCGCGCACCGGCAAAATCGGCGACGGCAAAATCTTCGTCACTCCGGTGGAGAAAGTGATCCGCATCCGCACCGGCGAGCAGGACGAATCCGCCATCTAAACGCTTCTCTCGCCTACTCCGGACAGCGCGCCTAACCGGCCCGGACCCGGGGGCCGCCTTTTGCGTCCTCACCCGAGCCACTGCGGTCTTGATGCGGCCGGCCGCCAGATGGATTCCGGGATGAGCCCAATCAATGTTGGCGTGCCTGAACTCCGGATCGCCGCGGGAGGGACGACTCACGCTGTCGTGATAAAACACGTCAATCCCATGGTCGCGAGGCGCCTCCAAAACTCCCGCGAACGTCAGCGGGTCGGCGCGGATCCGTCGCCAGGGAAGCGCCTCAAGCAGTCGAGTATGGTCGGCTAGCTCGCTGCATCTTGCCATGAAATCAGGAGGCAAGGACGATCGCAGTCAGTGCAGGCCAGACCGTACGCGCCTTACTTCCGATTCAGACTCAGAATGAGACCCTTTGTCGCCTCATCAATGAAAGCCTTCCGGTAGCCGAGCTCCTTGAGCTCCCACTTGAAAGTGTTTCCCAGGCGAGCTCTCCCGTAGACTCCGAGCTTATGCTCGAGCTGAAAATCGATCGCTTTGAGGTAAATCTTGTCCAGCGCTTTACCCAGCTTTCGTTTCGCCTTTTTGTTGAGTTCTTCGAGATAATTTTCCGCCTCAAACTGCCGCGCGAGTTCCCGGGCAAGCGATTTGGAAAATTTGTCCAAATCCTCGTTGTTCACCTTGCCAAACATATTGAAAAATTATGCGGCGCTAACCTTCTGCGCCTTGAGCTTCGCTAATTGGCCTTCAAAGAATCGATTTCCGATAAGCCTTCGTAATCAGGATAATTAAGACGCAGCACCCGCACGCTGTCGGAGGCAAGCTCGTCGAGACCCATGACCGTATAGGCTTTGGCCATGACGGCCAGCGCATCGGGAATCGCCGGGGTTCGCTGAAAATTCTCCACCACGTAACGCGCCCGGTTGGCCGCGGCCACATACGCTCCGCGCCGCATGTAGTAGTTGGCGATGTGGATCTCGTGTTGTGCGAGCATGTTTTTGAGGTAAACCATGCGCTGCGACGCGTCCTCGGCGTACTTGCTGTTAGGGAAGCGCCTTACCAGCTCCGAGAACGCTTCAAACGAGTCACGGGCAGCTCCGGGATCCCGGCGAGACATGTCCCTGGGAAAAAATCGATCAAAAAAGGTGCGTCCCTGACTAAAGTGAACCAGCCCTTTTAAGTAATAGGCATAATCGACGTTCGGATGTCTGGGATGAAGTTTGATGAATCTGTCAGCGGCAGCAATTGCTGACGCCGGCTCGTCGAACTTATAGTAGGCATAAGCGATATCGAGCTGCGCCTGCTGAGCCAGCATGCCGAAAGGAAACCTTGACTCAAGCTTCTGGTAGTAATCGATGGCCGTTTCGTAATCTCCGATATCCATGTTGAGCTTGGCCTCCTGGTATAAGCGCTCGGCCGACCAGTCGCGGGTCTTGTCCTGCTCCTTGCCCCAGGAGGCACAACCGGCGACCAGCGTTAGCGCCAATACGAGCCCGATCGCATCCCGAATTAGAGTCATGGCTTTCATCGGCGCAAGGTTAATCCAGAAGCCGGCTCGCGGCAAAGACCCATCATGAGTGATCAAACTCACCTGACCGCTATCATTCCCGAGGCGCTCGCAGGCGCGCGCGTGGACCAGGCCCTGGCGCAACTCTTCCCGCAATACTCGCGCAACCGGATCCAGCAGTGGATTCGATCCGGACACGCGGTACTGGACGGCCGGCGACGCAGGCAAAAAGACCTCGTTGACGGCGGCGAGCGGGTGGAGATCCAGGTCCACGCGGAGCCTGACGCACGCTGGGTCGCGCAGCCGATGGATATCGACGTCGTCTACGAGGACGAGTCCCTGATGGTGGTGAATAAGCCTGCCGGCCTGGTGGTCCA
The DNA here is from genome assembly GCA_041605275.1 of Gammaproteobacteria bacterium. GTDB lineage: Bacteria > Pseudomonadota > Gammaproteobacteria > HK1 > HK1 > CAMYJH01. Next base: position 8,805 of record JBFIYQ010000014.1, on the reverse strand, counting down.
CCCCGGAGCCGGAAATCCGGCCGGGACCCTGGTCAACGCCCTGCTGCACCATCGCCCCGATCTGGCCAAAGTTCCGCGCGGCGGCATTGTGCACAGGCTGGATAAGGACACCTCGGGGCTGATGCTGGTGGCCAAGGATCTTCCAGCGCATAAGCGACTGGTCAAGCTCATCGCCGAGCGTGCGGTAAAGCGGGAATACCAGGCGGTCGTCCTCGGCCAGCCGGTAAGCGGCGGGCGGCTGGAGGGCGCCATCGGCCGGCATCCGCTCAAACGCACGCGCATGGCGGTGGTGACGGGCGGACGCGAAGCCATCACCCACCTGCGGGTCGTCCGCCGCTATTCCGGCATTAGCCATTTGCAGATACGACTAGAGACCGGACGCACGCACCAGATCCGCGTGCACCTCGCCCACGCGGGCCACCCGGTGGTGGGAGACCGGACCTACGGTGGCTACGGCAAGTCGCCGCCGGGCGCCGATCCCGTGCTGAAGGAGGCGGTCCGCAGCTTTCCGCGACAGGCGCTCCACGCCGCCCGGCTGACGCTTCCGGGGATCGGTGATCAGCCCGGTCGCAGCTTCAGCGCGCCGCTGCCGCCGGATATGGCCGAGCTGCTCCGGCTCGCCGGCGCGCGGTCCAAGGGATGAACATGAGGCTACAGCACCATGGCCCCTGAAGCCGCGCCTTTAGCGCCCATCGTTCCGGACTGGCCGGCGCCGCCCGGCGTGCGTGCCTATTTCACCACCCGCACCGGTGGGGTGAGCGCTCCGCCTTTTGACAGTCTCAATCTTTCATTCTCGGGCGGTGACGATCCGGAGCGCGTCAAGGAGAACCGGTCTCGGGTAATTTCGGCGCTGAATCTTCCCGAGCCGCCGCGGTGGCTTAAACAGATACACGGCACGCGTGTCGTCGACGCGGACCTCGCCTCCCGTGGTCCGGAAGCCGACGGGTCGACCTCGAAGCGGCCGGGCGAGGTACTCGCAATCATGACAGCGGACTGCATTCCGTTGCTGGTCTGCCACCGAGGAGGTGGCCGGGTGGCGGCCGCCCACGCCGGCTGGCGCGGACTCGCGGCGGGGATAGTGGAAAGCACGGTGGCGGCGCTTGAGGCGGAGCCTTCAGCGCTGCTGGCATGGCTCGGTCCCGGAATCGGGCCGCAGGCCTTCGAGGTAGGGCCGGACGTGCGTGACGCCTTTCTCGCCCGGGATCCGGGCGCCGAAAGCTGCTTCATAAGTGGGAACGCCGATCGCATGCTGGCGGACCTCTATCGGCTCGCCCGCCGTCGGCTGGAGCGCGCGGGGGTGAACGCCGTGTTCGGCGGGGAGTACTGCACCTTCAGCGACCCGACGCGGTTTTTCTCCTACCGGCGCCAGGGAAAACGAAGCGGACGCATGAGCGCATTTATCTGGCTCGAACAGTCGACAACACGAAGGCTTACTTGATTTGTCCCATTAAGCCCGCATTTAAGAGTTATTCGTTGATGGCCTTCGGAGAGCGTTTTCCATGAGGATGGACAAGCTGACGACCAAATTTCAGATGGCGCTGGCAGATGCCCAGAGCCTGGCGGTGGGCGCCGATCACCAGTTCATCGAGCCCCTGCACGTGATGGTGGCACTGCTGGATCAGCAGGGCGGCAGCGTGCGGCATCTGCTCGCTCAGTCCAGCATCAACGTCAACGCGCTCCGCTCGCAGCTGGGGGTAGCGCTCGACCGTTTGCCGAAAGTGGAAGGTACCGGCGGCGACGTGCAGATATCCAACGAGCTCAACAGGCACCTGAACGTCACCGACAAACTGGCGCAAAAGCGCAGCGATCAGTTCATCTCCAGCGAGCTTTTCATCCTTGCGGCCCTGGAGATCGGCGGCGCCTTAGGCGACCTGCTCAAATCCCAAGGCGCGAGCAAGGCGGCGGTTGAAGCCGCGATCGAGCGGGTTCGCGGGGGCGAGTCGGTCACCGATCCCAACGCTGAGGAGCAGCGCCAGGCCCTGGAAAAATTCACCATTGACGTCACCGAGCGGGCCGAGCAGGGCAAGCTCGACCCGGTCATCGGTCGCGACGACGAAATACGCCGCACCATCCAGGTGCTTCAGCGCCGTACCAAGAACAACCCGGTGCTCATCGGCGAGCCGGGAGTGGGTAAGACCGCCATCGTCGAGGGTTTGGCCCAGCGCATCGTCAACGGCGAGGTCCCCGAGAGCCTCAAAGACAAGCGCCTGCTGGCGCTGGACATGGGCGCGCTCATCGCCGGGACAAAATACCGCGGCGAGTTCGAAGAACGGATGAAGGCCGTGCTCAACGATCTGGCCAAGCAGCAGGGTCAGATCATTCTCTTCATCGACGAGCTCCACACCATGGTGGGCGCCGGCAAAGCGGAAGGCGCCATGGACGCGGGCAACATGCTCAAGCCCGCGCTGGCCCGGGGCGAGCTGCACTGCGTCGGCGCCACCACCCTGGACGAATACCGCAAGTACGTGGAGAAGGACGCGGCGCTGGAGCGCCGCTTTCAGAAGGTGCTGGTGGACGAGCCCAGCGTGGAGGACACCATCGCCATCCTGCGCGGGCTGAAGGAGCGTTACGAGGTGCACCACGGCGTGGACATCACCGACCCGGCCATCGTCGCCGCGGCCACCCTGTCACACCGCTATATCTCCGACCGCAAGCTGCCGGATAAGGCCATCGACCTGGTGGACGAGGCCGCCAGCCGGATCCGCATGGAGATCGATTCCAAGCCCGAGGCCATGGATCGCCTCGACCGCCGGCTGATTCAGCTCAAGATCGAGCGCGAAGCGCTGAAAAAAGAGACCGATAAAGCCTCCAAGGAGCGCCTGAAAAACCTTGAGAGCGAGATCAACACCTTGGAAAAGGAGTATTCCGACCTGGAAGAGATCTGGAAGGCGGAGAAGGCCGCCGTCCACGGCACCCAGCACATCAAGGAAGAGCTCGAGCGGGCGCGGATTGAGCTGGAGACGGCGAGCCGCGCCGGGGATCTGACGCGCATGTCGGAGCTTCAGTACGGCCGCATTCCGGAGCTGGAAAAGCAGCTCAACGCGGCTGCAAAGGCGGAGCTAAATGAAATGAAATTGCTGCGGGTGTCGGTCACCGAGGAAGAGATCGCCGAGGTGGTCTCCAAGTGGACCGGCATTCCGGTGTCCAAAATGCTGGAAAGCGAGCGCGACAAGCTGCTGCGCATGGAGGAGGCGCTGCACCGCCGGGTGGTCGGCCAGGACGAGGCGGTCACCGCCATCGCCAACGCCATTCGTCGCTCCCGCGCCGGGCTTTCCGATGCCCGCCGGCCCAACGGCTCGTTCCTCTTCCTGGGTCCGACGGGCGTGGGCAAAACCGAGCTCACCAAGGCCCTGGCCGAGTTTCTGTTCGATACCGAGGAAGCCATGGTGCGGCTCGACATGTCGGAGTTCATGGAAAAGCACTCGGTCGCCCGGCTCATCGGCGCGCCGCCCGGCTACGTGGGTTTCGAGGAGGGCGGCTATCTCACCGAGGCGGTACGGCGCAAGCCCTACTCGGTGCTGCTGCTGGACGAGGTGGAGAAGGCCCACCCGGACGTGTTCAACATTCTGCTTCAGGTGCTAGAGGACGGACGCTTGACCGACGGTCACGGACGCACCGTGGACTTTCGCAACACTGTGATCGTCATGACCTCGAATCTAGGCTCGGAAGTCATCCAGGACCTCGCCGGAGAAGAGAACTACGACAGCATGAAGCGGGCGGTGATGGAGATCGTGGGTCGTCATTTCCGCCCCGAGTTCATCAACCGTGTGGACGAGGTGGTTGTGTTCCATCCTCTGGCAAAGGAGCAGATCCGCGCCATCGCCGCGATCCAGGTGGACGGCCTGCGCGCCCGACTGGCCGGCCAGCATTTCGGGTTCGAGATTTCGGACGACGCCCTGGACCTGCTGGGGGAGGCGGGCTTCGATCCGGTATACGGGGCGCGGCCGCTGAAACGCGCCATTCAGCAGCAGCTGGAGAATCCCCTGGCGCAGGCTATTCTCGCCGGCAAGTTCGTCTCAGGCGACCGTGTCGCCGTGGAGGTCAAGAACGGCGGCTTGAGCTTCGGCAAGTCCCGCGCCGAAGCCGCTTGAGGCCCCACTTTCGCGCCGTTTTGAGCGCGATATCACAAAACCCGGCTCCTGGCCGGGTTTTTTCTTTAATTTTCATGCAGATATCGCGCTTTGGTTGGTCAAAACCCGGGTTAACTACTACTATTGATTGAGTTCGATAAGACCCCGCAATGGAGCGCCCCGTCGATGGCCGTACCGTCCGCCAACGTCCCCCTGACCGGCCTGGCCCGTAAGCTGGTTACGGACGGGTTACTGGAGCAAAAAGTGGCCCAGGAAGCCTGGGTCGAAGCGTCGCGGGAAAAAGTTCCGTTTGTCAGCCACGTGGTGGCCAAAGGTCTGGTGAAAGGCCACGTGGTGGCCCAGATCGCCGCCGACGAGTTCGGCGTGCCCCTGGTCGATCTCAATGCGGTGGAAATCGACCCGGACGTGACCCGTCTGGTACAAGAAAAGCTGATCCGCGACAACCACGCCCTGCCGCTTTACAAGCGCGGCACCCGACTCTACGTCGCGGTTTCCGACCCCACCAATCTGCAGGCCCTGGACGAAATGAAGTTCGCCTCGGGCGCCCAGGCGGAGCCGGTGATCGTTGAGGACGACAAGCTCGTCAAAACCATCGACAAGGCGCTGGAAGCGGTGGACACGTCCATGAACATGGGCGACGGGGACGACCTCGAAGATCTCGAGGGGATCGAGGTGGCCGAAGAAGGCGTCGAAGACGATGCCAACCTGGACGTCGATGACGCCCCGGTGGTCAAGTTCGTCAACAAGCTGCTCCTGGACTGCATGAAGAAGGGCGCTTCGGATATCCATATCGAACCCTACGAGAAGTTCTGCCGGGTCCGCCTGCGCATCGACGGCGTGCTGCAGGAGGTGGCCAAGCCGCCGCTGACGCTCGCCAGCAAGATCACCGCCCGCGTCAAGGTGATGGCGCGCCTGGACGTCTCGGAGCGTCGGGTACCGCAGGACGGGCGCATCAAGCTCAAGTTGTCCAAGACCAAGGCCATCGATTTCCGCGTCAGCACCTGCCCCACCCTGTTCGGCGAAAAAACCGTGATGCGTCTCTTGGACTCGAGCATGAGCATCCCGCTCGAGGCCTTAGGCTACGAGGATTACCAGCTCAAGATTTTCCTTAGAAACTTAAAGAAGCCCTACGGCATGTTTCTGGTCACCGGTCCCACCGGCAGCGGCAAGACGGTGTCGCTATACAGCGGGATCCATTTGCTCAATAAGCCGGACATCAATATCTCCACCGCCGAGGATCCGGTGGAAATCAACCTCCCGGGCGTCAATCAGGTGCAGATAGACGAGCGCACCGGTATGACCTTCGAGAAAGCGCTCAAAGCCTTTCTTCGCCAGGACCCGGACATCATTCTGGTGGGCGAGATCCGTGACCTTCTGACCGGCAACATCGCCATCAAGGCGGCGCAAACCGGGCACATGGTGATGGCAACACTCCACACCAACGACGCCCCCCAGACCCTGACCCGCATGGTGGACATGGGTATCAAGCCCTACGCCATTGCCACCGCGGTGAACGTGATCACCGCCCAGCGCTTGGGCCGCAGGCTGTGCAACCACTGCAAGGAGCCGATGGACGTTCCGAAAAAGGCGCTGCTTAAAGAGGGATTCAGCGAAAAGGTCATAGAGGATCCGAACTTCCGCGTGTTCCACCCTAAAGGTTGTGACCAGTGTACAAACGGTTACAAGGGTCGGGTGGGAATATACCAAGTGATGGAAGTGTCCGACGAGATGGAGCGCATGGTCATGGAAGGCCGCAACGCCATCGACATCGCGGACCAGGCGCGCCGGGAGGGTATTCCGGATCTCCGCCAGTCCGGGCTGAAAAAGGTCAAGGACGGAGTTCTGAGCATCGAAGAGATGAACCGCGTTACGCAGGAGTAAGAGTCGATGGCACAAGCGGCAGCAAAAGCAGCCGATATGTTTGTCTGGCAGGGTACGGACAAGCGCGGCAAGAAAGTCAAAGGAGAAATGTCGGGGCAAAGTGACGCCATCGTCAAGGCAACCTTGCGCCGCCAGGGAATCAATGTCGCCAAGGTTAAAAAGAAGTCAAAGCCCTTATTCGGAATCAACAAGAAAGTTACGGCGAAAGACATTGCGGTGTTCAGCCGCCAGATGGCGACCATGATGTCCGCCGGCGTCCCTCTGGTTCAGGCTTTCGAGATCGTCGGCCGGGGTCACGAGAATGCCGGCATGCAGGAGCTGATCCTGAACGTCAAGGGCGACGTCGAATCTGGTAACACGCTCGCCGACGCGCTTGCCAAGCACCCGCTGCACTTTGACGAGCTTTTCGTGAACCTGGTCAGGGCCGGCGAGGCGGGCGGCATTCTTGAGACTCTGCTGGACAAAATCGCCACCTACAAGGAAAAGACCGAGGTCATCAAATCCAAGATTAAGAAGGCGCTTTTCTATCCGACCGCGGTTCTGGTGATGGCCTTCGTCGTCACCGCGGTGCTGATGATCTTCGTCATTCCGCAGTTCGCCGCCCTGTTTAGGGACTTCGGCGCGGATCTCCCGGCCATGACCCAGATGGTCATCAACATGTCCGATTTCGTCGTCGATAACGTCGGCATCCTTTTCGTCGTGATCGTGGGTACGGTGGTCGGGCTGGTGCAGCTCAACAAGCGAAGCGTTGCTTTCCAGCACGTGTTGCAACGCATTACGCTCAAGGCGCCGGTGTTCGGCGACATCATTGTCAAGGCGACGATTGCCCGCTTCGCCCGCACGCTGAGCACCATGTTCGCCGCCGGCGTTCCGCTGGTGGAAGCCATGGATTCGGTGGCCGGAGCGGCCGGTAACGTGGTGTACGGCGACGCCATCATGAAGATGCGCGACGAAATCGCCACGGGTCAGCAGCTTCAGGTATCGATGCGCGACACTGGACTGTTTCCAAACATGGTGGTGCAGATGGTCGCCATCGGCGAGGAGTCGGGATCCATCGACTCCATGTTAGGCAAGGTGGCAGATTTTTACGAGCAGGAAGTCGACGACGCGGTGGACGCCATGAGCAGCCTCATGGAGCCGATTATTATGGCGGTCCTCGGCGTGCTCATTGGCGGACTGGTGATCGCCATGTATCTTCCGATTTTCAAAATGGGTCAGGTTGTCTGATCCGGCCCGTCTCCAACCCCGCCACCTACGCGCACTACTCAAACCATGACTTCTCCTCGAAGGGTTCATGATTCCCTTCGAGGAGACTCGCGTGCGCTTTCCTCATGTTCCTGATCGATTTTCTGCGAGACAATTCGGGCATGTACCTGGTGTTTATCGCGCTGGTCGGTCTGATGGTCGGCAGCTTTCTCAATGTCGTCGTGCACCGACTTCCAATCATGATGCAGCGTGACTGGCGCGAGCAATGTCATGAGTTCTTACCTCACAGTGTCTCCCCTGCCGAGCATGAGGAACGTTTTGATCTGGCGAGCCCGGGTTCCAGCTGCCCGTCGTGCGGAACTCGGATCCGATATATCGACAATATTCCAGTTCTCAGTTATCTGCTGTTGAAGGGCCGCTGCGCGTCGTGCGGCTGGCGTATTCCGATTCGCTATCCAGGAGTGGAGGCGCTTACGGGCGCGATGTCGCTTGTGGTGGCCTGGCAGTTCGGCGTGAGCGTACAGACCCTGGCGGTCTTGCTGTTTACCTGGTCGCTCATCGCGCTGAGCTTCATCGACCTGGACACGCAGCTGCTTCCTGACTCGATCACACTACCCGCGCTTTGGGTCGGACTGGCGTTCAATCTATTCGCTGTTATGGTGCCGCTATGGGACGCGGTCGTCGGCGCCATGTGCGGCTACGGCGTCTTGTGGATTGTGTATCAGGCATTTCGGCTGTTGACCGGTAAGGAGGGGATGGGCTTTGGCGATTTCAAGCTGCTGGCAATGCTGGGCGCCTGGGCCGGGTGGCAGAGCTTACCGTTGACGATACTGCTCTCTTCGGTGATGGGCGCCGCTGTCGGCATTTCGTTAATGGCCTTTAAAGGGCAAGATCGTGAAGTACCTATACCTTTCGGCCCTTACCTGGCGCTGGCGGGCTGGATCAGCCTCATCTGGGGCGATCGGATCATCGCCTGGTATCTTGGCACCGGAGCTCAAGCGTTTTGATTCGGCATTTAGATGAACCAATCGAACTCACGCGCCGCGACGAAGAAACCGCTCGTCGTCGGTCTGACCGGCGGAATAGCCAGCGGAAAGACCGCCGCTTCCCGGTGTTTCGAAAAACTTGGTGTGCCGGTCATCGATGCGGACGTGATTGCGCGAGAGGTGGTGGAACCCGGCGGGAAAGTTTTACAAGCGATAGTGGAAAATTTCGGCTCCGGGGTGCTGGATGAAGCCGGTCGCCTGGATCGGGGAAGAATGCGGGAGCTGGTCTTCGGCAATCCCGACCGCCGGCGGATTCTTGAAAAGCTGCTTCACCCGGAAATACTCAGGCGAATGCAGGAAAGGATTGCACAGACCCGTCATGACTACGTGGTGCTGGTAATACCGTTACTTCTCGAGGTCGGACAAACGAACCTGGTTGACCGGGTCCTGGTGGTTGACGCGCCGGAATCCGTCCAGCTGGCGCGCGCGGTGGAGCGCGACGGCAGCTCGGAAGAGCAGATCCGGGAAATCATGTCGGCTCAGCTCCCGCGCGAACAGCGTCTCGCGCGGGCCGACGATGTTATCGACAATCGCGGCTCTCTCGAGGAACTTTACGAGCACGTGGGAAAACTCGATCAGTT
>JBFIYQ010000013.1:0-15878 GCA_041605275.1 Gammaproteobacteria bacterium | reverse complement strand
TCCATGGGAGACTACGAGGAGGAGTTCGGGGGCTGATTGCCGATTTGCGGATCGCCCACAGGCTGCGCGCTCGGCTGTGGCGGCGGTTTCAATCGATCTTGCGCTGACGCATTCCCCTCGCGCGCACTTCAACCAAGCGAGAAATCATCATGTTGGAACTGCTGACCGATCCAGCGGCATGGGCCGCTTTTTTGACCCTGACCGCGCTCGAGCTGGTGCTCGGCATCGACAATATTGTCTTCATTGCAATTCTCACCGACCGGCTGCCGCCGGAGAAGCGGGCGCTCGCGCGGCGCATCGGGCTCGGACTGGCGATGTTCATGCGTATCGGGCTGCTGCTGGTGCTGGCCTGGATCATCGGCCTGACCAAGCCCCTGTTCACCGTGCTTGCCCAGGAGATCTCCGGCCGGGATCTCATACTTCTAGTGGGCGGGCTGTTCCTGCTCTGGAAGAGCACCACGGAAATCCATCAGCTGATGGAGGGGCAGGAGGGCGGAAAGTCTGCCACAGCCCCCGCGACCTTCGGCGGGGTAATCGTTCAGGTGATCATGCTGGACGTGGTGTTCTCGCTGGACTCCATCATTACCGCAGTGGGCATGGTGGATGAGATCGAGATTATGGTCGCGGCCGTGGTCACCTCGGTCGCGCTGATGATGGTTTTCGCCGGTCCCGTCGCCGCTTTCGTCTCCAAGCACCCGACCGTCAAGATGCTCGCGCTGTCGTTTCTTTTCATGATCGGCATGGTTCTGGTAGCGGACGGCCTCGGTCACCATGTGCCCAAGGGCTACATATATTTCTCCCTGGTGTTCTCGCTGACGGTCGAGATGCTCAACCTGCGCTTGAAAAAGAAGCGCGGGGCGCCGGTGAAGCTCCACGAGCGCTATGTGCGTGACGGGGCGTGATGGCGAAAATCCGTCATGGAAACAGGCATTAAGAAGAAAATCGGCTACGCTTTGATGGCGGGTAAAAAGCTTTGAAACAGCCCGCGCCGGTCGACAGAAACTATGCCGAATCCCGTCCAGCAGTTCGTTCGGACAAGCGCTTTCAGCGGTCAGCGGGGCTTCACCCTGGTGGAGGTCGTCATCGTGCTCGTGCTGATCGCGCTGATGCTGGCGGGTTTTCTCAAGGGGCAGGAGCTGATCAACGGCAGCCGGGTCAAAAGCATGGCGGACACCTCCTCCGGGATTCGTGCTGCTTATCTGGCTTTTCTCGATCGCTATAACAAGATCCCCGGCGACTGGCCGGCGGCCGCGGCGTCCGTCGGCATCGGCGTGACCGTCGACAATCCCGCCGCCAGCGTTGTCACGACCAACAACGGCCGCCTGGACAGCCCCTCTGGAGCCGACGCCTACGCCGAGTCCAATGCGCTCTGGGAACAGATGGCGAAGTCGAAATTCATCGGCGGCAGCTATTCCGGCGCGAATGCCGAGCCCAGCCTCGTCAACGGCTTGACGCCGTTGAATATCTTCGGCGGGCCCATCATCGTGGGCAGAACCAACGAATACATGGATTCGGGCACGCCGGCGCCGACGCTTCACGTCTACACCGGCCGCTACGTCCCGGTTTCCGCCATGCGCGAGCTGGACGTCAAAATCGACGACGGCTATCCGGAGTCGGGCGCGTTGAGAGGGACCGAGGCGACCGCCACCACCTTCACCGGCGGCCCCTCCGGCTGGGGCGGAATGGATTCAGACTGCGTCGACGGCGCGGCGCCTCCCAACTGGAACACCACCGCCGGCTCCCAGGACTGCAACGCGGTTTTTCTGTTCTGACCAAGCCGGCGGATGTTTCGCTGAGTCAAAGAGCCAATAGATCCTGGCAAGGCCGTAGATCGTAGGGTGCAATAAGCGAAGCGCATTGCACCGGAAGTCTTCAAGCCCTAGGCCGTAGGCCGCAATCGCGAAGCGTAATGCGCCGATATGATTCGCGAGCTATCGCTCGCTCTCACGGGTGTTATCGCGGCTCAAACCACGGGACCCAGTTTAATTCGGCGGCTTGCGGCCAGCGCCCAGAAGCTACGCATTTGTAAACCATCTGTAACCGCGGTCAGACGCGGGCTTGGCAGTATTTTTCCCCAATCCCCGTAAACGATACACTGTGGCCCGTTTTGACCAGGCGGCTTCGTTCAAAATGAGCAAAATTCGGGGGATCGTGCTGGCCGGGGGCAGCGGCACGCGGCTTTATCCCATCACCCGCGCGGTGAGCAAGCAGCTGCTGCCGGTGTATGACAAGCCGATGATCTATTACCCCATCTCGGTGCTGATGCTGGCCGGCATACGCGAGATCCTGATCATCACCACGCCGCATGAGCAGGCCCTGTTCAAGAATCTGCTCGGCGATGGGGCAGACTGGGGACTCTCCTTTGACTACGCGGTGCAGCCCGAGCCCAACGGCTTGGCCGAGGCCTTCATCATCGGCCGTGATTTCGTCAAGGGCCACCAAAGCTGTCTCATCCTCGGCGACAATTTGTTCTACGGCCACGGATTCGGTGATACCCTGGCCAAAGTGGCGAAACGTAAGGCCGGCGCCACCGTGTTCGGCTACTGGGTGCGCGATCCGGAGCGCTACGGCGTGGCCGAGTTCGACGCCAAGGGCAAAGTCATCGGTATCGAGGAGAAACCCAAGAAGCCCAAGTCCAACTACGCCGTCACCGGGCTTTATTTTTACGACCAGCGAGTGGCTGACTTTGCCGCCGGCCTGAAGCCTTCGGCCCGCGGCGAGCTGGAAATCACCGATCTCAACAAGTGCTACTTAAGAAGCGGCGAGCTGTTCGTGGAAAAGCTCGGCCGCGGCACCGCCTGGCTCGATACCGGCACCTTCGGCGCGCTGATGGAGGCCGGCAACTTTATCGAGACCATGGAAAACCGGCAGGGCTTGAAGATCGCCTGCCCCGAAGAGATTGCCTTTTCGCAGGGCTGGATCGACGCGGCCAAGCTAAAAAAATTGGCAGCCCGGTATAACAAGAACGGCTATGGCCTGTATCTCTCGAGCCTGCTCAAGCTCGGCTCGCCGGAGCTGAAAGATCGATAAGGCGCAGTCGCTCCAAAAAATCACAGCAAAGAAAATCAAGTCGTGGAAGTCGAAGAAACCAAGCTGCCCGGGGTGCTGCTGCTGAAGCCCAAAGTCTTCAAAGACGACCGCGGCGCGTTTCTGGAAATCTGGCACGACGAACGCTACACCGCCCTCGGCGTGCCGGGACCGTTCGTGCAGGACAACGTCTCACGCTCGGTGAAAGGGGTGCTCAGAGGGCTTCACTTCCAGCATCCAAACGACCAGGGCAAGCTGGTGCAGGTGCTTCAGGGCGAGGTCTTCGACGTGGCGGTGGACGTGCGCCAGGGCTCACCCACCTTCGGCCACTGGGCCGGGGCCACGCTTTCCGCCGACAACGCCCATCAATTGTGGATCCCGGAAGGCTTCGCCCACGGCTTTTGCGTCACCAGCAAGGAAGCGATATTTGCCTACAAGTGCACCGAGTTCTATCACCGCGCCTCGGAGCATTCGGTGCTGTGGAACGACCCGGATATCGGCATCGAGTGGCCTACAAAGAAACCGGAGCTCTCGGACAAAGACAGCGCCGCGCCGCGGCTGAACGAGATTGAAGAAACCTTGCTGCCGACATTCGAAAGCTGATGTCGCGTATTCTTCTCATCGGTCCCAGCGGCCAGCTCGGCTACGAGCTTCGGGGCGCGCTCTCGAACATAGGCGAGGTCACCACGGCGGGACGATCGGAAGCTGACTTCGCGCTCGACCTCTCCTACCCGAGCCAGATTGAGAACGTGCTGCAGGAGGCGCGAGCGGAGCTTGTGGTCAATGCCGCAGCGTACACCGCCGTGGATCAGGCAGAGTCGGAGCGAGAGCTGGCCTTCGCCATCAATGCGGAAGCACCCGCGGTAATGGCGCGGATGACCAGGCAGAACCGCTCCCTGCTGGTGCACTTCTCCACCGACTATGTCTTCAACGGTGAGTCAAAGCTCGCCTACACGGAAGCAGACGAAACCGGGCCCGAGACCGTCTACGGTCAATCGAAGCTCGAAGGCGAGCGCGCGATTCAATCGTCCGGCGGGCGTCACCTGATCCTGCGCACGTCCTGGGTGTACGGACTCCGCGGGAAGAATTTCCTGCGCACGGTGCTCAAGCTCGCGGCGGAAGAAAAGCGCATCCGTATCGTCGACGACCAGTTCGGCACGCCGAACTGGAGCCGCGCCCTGGCGGAAGCCACCGTCGCTGTGCTCACGGCGCTCAAATCCGATCCCGCGCGGATGGATGACCGCCTGGGTCTCTATCACCTGAGCGCCACCGGCGAGACCACCTGGTGCGGCTTCGCCGGGGAGATCCTGGAATCGGTCAAGGGAGAGGAGGGGATCCGGGCGAAGAAAGTGAAGGCCATCGCTACCAAGGATTATCCGACGCCGGCCAAACGGCCTAAGCGCTCGACCCTGGATTCGAGCAAGCTGGCAAAAAATTTGGCCGTCACGCTCCCCCACTGGCGCGAGTGCCTGCAGCAGTGCCTGGATTCGCGAACGAGGTGAAAGCGCCGCGTCTTGCTGCAACACGGTTCTTGCGACTCCCGTAGCAGTGCCCTTAGGACCACGCGCGGACAAATTCGCACTCCGTCGTGACAAGTGGGGGCGAACCGTGGTCCCCGCTCCCTGCTTTCGCGGGGACAAGCTTCGCGGGAGTGACGTACTTCATGTAGGGTGCGCCATGCGCACCTATCAGCTCTCCAGGCCGTAAAGGCCTCAAATCCCCACGCTTCCTCTCCCCGAAGCCGGAGGCCCCTGTGGGAGCGAGCGGCCAGCTCGCGAATCAAATCGGCGCAATACGCTGCGCTATTGCGCCCTACGGGACTGCCCGAAGCCAGCGGCGCCCGTGGAAGCGGGATTGCCCGCAAATCGAGCCGTCCCCGCACGCAGACGAGACAAATAGGCGCGTATAGCTTCTGGAATCATGGAGCGGGTCGGCCTCGGGCGATTCACCGATTCGCGAGCAAGCTCGCCCCTACGAGGGGGCCCGTTGATCATGCCGAGCGGAGGCGGCCAACGCCCTGTAAGACCATCATGGCCGGCGGATTTAACGCTCAGGAGGCGACTCTTCACGGGCGATACGAGGGTACTATGAAAAAAGCCACCGCGGCTCGGCGTCTTGGGCGGCTGACTAGATACCGCGGTCGGGCTCCCAGGAAGTCCAGCCGGCCGACAAGCCCGCCTTGGAGAGCAAAGCAACCCCTTGGGTTTCGCTCTACCCGGCCGTTGCCGTGGACCGTCCTGGCGGTCCAAGCCTTAGGAATGCCGGTGTTGGTTTCAGGAAACTGATTACTATAGAAATTTCGGGAAATTACCGGTGCGGAAGCTTAAACTGCCCTAGATCGGTGCAGTGATCTGTACATTTTGCATGATGCGAAAAGGGATTATCGAAACCTGTTATTTCCAGATCTTCATTCATTGGTCTAATCAGTTGGCCGTATTGAAATAATTACCGGTTTGTAACTGGAGTGAGTTAGAATGCCGGTGAAATTCCCTCAAGAAATCAGTCGTATCCACGGCAATTCAATATTTCACGGGAGGTTACCAGAAGCGGTGCCGTCTTTACGCCGTTTGTAACGAATTGGCAGCGCAATCCGTTCGGAAGTCATTACCCTCCGAGCGGCAAAAAGCGCGCGACAAGAAGACTTGTTACATGCACCGACGCGGCGCTTAAACGAACAGTGAAGCGGTTGCCTGATAAGGCAGCTGTCGTTTCCGTTAGACGGAACGGGAACAAAAGCTAATCAAAAAATACCGCGCGAGGGATCGGGCGATATAAGGGTGAATGGGGGTTCGAGGATCGGATTCGTTAAATCAATAACAACCCGTCAAGGGGGTTGGCTTTGGCGATAGAAAAGCCCCCCATAGCAGTCGTCGGCATGGCCTGCCGCTTTCCCGGTGGCATCGCCTCGCCAGAGGCGTTCTGGGATTTCTTGAGTCGCGGCGGCGAGGCCATTGGCGAAATCGGCCCCGAGCGCTGGACCACCGATTACTATTTCCACCCCGATCCCAAGGTTCCGGGTAAAAGCTACACCTGGGCCGCCGGCGTGCAGGACCAGGTGGACGGCTTCGACGCCCGCTTCTTCGGCATCTCGCCGCGCGAAGCGGTGCAGATGGACCCCCAGCAGCGGATTCTCTTAGAGCTCGCCTGGGAAGCGCTGGAAGACGCCGGCTGCCTACCGCAGAACCTCGCCGGTTCGAGCTGCGGCGTTTACGTCGGCATCTCCAACATGGATTACGCGAACAGCCGCCTGGAAGACCCGTGCTCCGGCGACGCCTACTTCATGACCGGCGGGGTCTTGAGCATTGCCGCCAACCGCATCTCCTACTTCCTCGACCTCCACGGCCCCAGCATGGCCATCGACACCGCCTGCTCGTCCTCGCTGGTGGCGGTGCACCAGGCCTGCGAAAGCATTGCTCGCGGTGAGTGCGACTCGGCGCTGGTGGGCGGGATCAACGTGCTGCTCACCCCGTATCCCTTCATCGGCTTCTCCAAAGCCTCGATGCTCTCCCCGACGGGACGCTGCCACGCTTTCGATGCGTCCGCGGACGGTTACGTGCGCGCCGAGGGCGGGGCGATGCTGGTGCTGAAACCACTGGACAAGGCCCGCGCCGACGGCGACCCGGTTCGCGCCATCATCATTGCCTCGGGCACCAACTCTGATGGGCGCACCTCGGGTCTCTCGCTGCCGCGGGAAAGCGCGCAGCGCGAATTGCTGCGATCGGTGTATTCCCGCGCGGGTCTCGAGCCCGGCCAGCTGCGTTACATCGAGGCCCACGGCACCGGCACCGCGGTAGGCGACCCGATAGAGGCCAGCGCCATCGGCCGCGCGCTGGCTATGGCCCGCGACCACGACGACCCGCTGCTCATCGGCTCGGTGAAAACCAACATCGGCCACCTGGAGCCCGCCGCCGGCGTGGCCGGGCTGCTGAAAGTGGTCCTTTCACTCGAGCACGACGTCATTCCGCCGTCGCTTAATTTCGAGACGCCCAATCCGAATATCCGCTTCGACGATCTGAACATGCGCGTGGTCACGCGATGCACTCCGCTGGGCAACACCAATGGCGTCGCCGCTATGGGCGTGAACTCCTTCGGCTTCGGCGGTGCCAACGCCCACGTGGTGGTGAGAAAGCATCAGAATCGAAGCCCGGAGCGCCGGCGATCGCTGAGGCCTTCTGGTGTAGGGTGCAATAGCGAAGCGTATTGCACCGAAGCAAGCGCCTCGAAGACGGATCAATCGAGTCTGACGCCATCGATTTCGCTGCCGCTGTTCATCTCGGCGCAATCGAAGAGCGGTCTGGCCGACGCCGCGCGCGCCTTCAAAGCAACTCTGAGCAACGGTGAACACGACCTCTACGACGTCTGCTTAACCGCCGCCACCCGGCGCCAGCACTTCGACCACCGAGTCGCCGTTGTCGCCGCGGACGCTGGCGAGATGTCTACGCGCCTGGATCAATTTATCGACGGAAAGCCTGCCCGGGGCGTCGTCAAAGGGCAGACCCTCGGCCGGCAGGCCAGGCTGGCGCTGCTTTTCTCCGGCAATGGCGCCCAGTGGCAGGGCATGGGCTGCCGTCTGCTGGACGAGGACCCGGTCTTCAGCAAGTGGATGCAGCAGGTGGACGCGCTTTTCAAGCCGCTTTCCGGCGTCTCCATCCTGGAGGAGCTCGAGCGCCCGGATGCGGAATCGCGTCTTCACCTCACCGAAATCGCGCAGCCGGCGCTGTTCGCGGTCCAGGTGGGCCTGTTCGAGAGCATGATCGCCAGGGGTCTCAAGCCCGGCGCGGTCTTCGGCCACAGCGTGGGTGAGGTGGCTGCGGCTTATGCCTGCGGCGCCTACACCCTGGAGCAGGCGACGCAGGTCATCTACGAGCGCAGCCGCGCCCAGGCCAAAACAAAAGGCCTGGGCAAGATCGCCGCGGTAGGGCTTTCGGCGGATGCCGCGCGCGAAGCCATGGCGCACGTGGACGAGTCGCTGGAGATTGGCGCCTACAACAGCCCCTCGTCGGTCACCGTCACCGGAACTCAGTCGAAGCTCGAAGCCTTAGGCGAAATCGTCAACGAAAAGGGCGCACTGTTCAAAATCCTGGACTTCGACTACCCCTTCCACAGCCCAGCCATGGACGGGTTGAAAAAAGATCTGTCCGAAGCGCTTTACGCTCTCAACGCCTTCAAGACGCGCATCCCGTTTGTCTCCACCGTCACCGGCGCGGTGCTCGACAGCGAATACCTGGACGCGGAGTACTGGTGGCGCAACGTGCGCAAGCCTGTGCGCCTGGACAAGGCGATGGCGACGCTGATGAACGAAGGCTTCCAGGTTTTCCTGGAGGTGAGTCCGAACGCCATCCTGCAGGGATACCTGCGCGAAAATCTGAACGCCGCAGGCCACAGCGGCAGCGCCGTGCCGAGCTTGAAGCGCGACCAGAACGACGCGCTGGCGCTTACCGAGGCGCTTTGCGCCAGCCACGTGCTCGGCTGTGATCTCGACTTCAGCAAGCTCTTTCCCGTCCACGGTGAATTCGTGCGTCTGCCGCACTATCCGTGGCAGCGGGAGAAGATCTGGTTCGAGCGCACCAGCGAAACCTTCGGTCTTCTGAACCGCCCGCCGGAGCACCCGCTGCTCGGTTACCGCCTGCCCCAAGTGGACGGCATCTGGGAAAAAGAGATCGATCTCGAGCGCATGCCCTGGCTCGGCGATCACGTGGTGGGCGGCGCGGTGGTGTTTCCCGCCGCGGGCTTCATCGAGATGGCGCTCGCAGCCTCGGCTCAGACAAATCCCGACGGCGCGCCAGCGGTTGAGTACCTGAACATCGCCGCGCCTCTTGTGCTGAGCGAGGGCGTCACCCGGCGCGTGCGTCTCGAGCTCACCGCGGACGACGGCCGTTTCAATATTCGAAGCCGCCCGCGCTTGAGCAGCGAGGCGTGGACCAGCCACGTTAGCGGCCGCATCACCCGAGGCGCTCCGCCGGTGCAACGGAGCGAATCGACAGGCGCGGTTGTAGGGCGCAATAGCGAAGCGTATTGCACCGAAACCGTTGCGGAATCCGCCGACTCGTCGGCGCAATCGATAAGTTCTGACCTAACCGATGATCCAGTTCGCGAGCAAGCTCGCTCCTACCACAGACCCGTCGATCTTTCAGACCGAAGCCCGCAAACCCATCGTAGGAGCGGCCTTGCCCGCGAACCTTCCAGAGCGGTTGCGAACGCTCCGGATCAATCGAGTTCGCCCCAATCGACCTCGCGCATCGACGCCGACGCTCTCTACCGCCAGGCCGAAGCGCTGGGGCTTCGCTACGGCGAGGCGTTTCGAATGGTCGAGCACGTAGAGGTCAATGCTGAGTCCGCACTCGCTCGCATCAAGGATGAGGAGGTATCGGATAGCGGTGCGAGCGGCTACCTGCTGAGTCCCGCGCGCCTGGACGCCGCCTTTCACGGTCTCATCGGCCTAGCGCAAACCTATCTCGAAGACGACTCACGCGCCGCCTTTATTCCAGTTCACACCGGCCGTATCGCCCACTCTGGCGACGTCCGCCCCTTCACCCACGCGCGCATCCAGATCAACCGCGTGCGCCCGCGTTCGGTTACCGCAAGCTTCGAGCTGCTGGATGAAAGGGCTCGACCCATCGCCGTGCTCAAAGGGGTGCGCTTTCGAAGGCTTGAACTCACCCACGACGCGCGCCAAACGCTGCCGGTGTACGAGAACGTGGCGCTTCGGCATTTCCCCAAAAGTCTCGAGCGGGCCGGCGCCATGCCTTCGCTCAAGTCACTCTCCGGAGTCGTCCGCACCTCGCTAACCGCGGGCAGCGCGCTGCCGCACCGCGAGGCCTACATTCAGCACGGCCTACCGGCGATGGAACGTCTGGTCGCGCTTTTCGCCGCCTGCGCGCTCGGCGAAGGCGTCGATCACAACAGCTGGATCAGCCGCAACGGCCTCGCCGCGGCGCTCGATGTGAGTGACGCCCAGCGCCCCTGGTTCAACCGGCTCATCGAGCTGCTGGAGAACGCCGAATTCATCCAGCGGGACAACGGACGCATCCGCTTCAGTCGCGTTCCCTCTCTCGATGAAGTGAAAGTCGAATGGCAGAGACTCCTGGCCGAGTTCCCCGCCCACCATGCGGAGCTGACTCTCATCGGGCGCTGCGGTCTGCATCTGCGTGAACTGCTGGCCGGCGCGGTGGCGCCGGATGCGCTCATCGGCGGCGCGGCGCTGGCCCGCCTGAGAGCGGCCTTTCCCGGCTTCAGGTCCCGCGACGGCGCGCTCCGGGAGCTCAAGCGTCACGTGGTTTCCGCCTGGTCGGATCCGCGGCCGCTTCGCGTTCTGGAACTCGGTCTCGAGGGCGATCCGCCGGACATTCGCCTGGGCGATACGCCTGAGGGCGAGCACGTCGAGCACGTCTATGCCCGCTGCCGGCGATCGACGTGCACGAGCGAGGCGGACTCAGCAGGCGCGGCTGAAGAATCATCCCAAGCGCTGGAGCTTGTGCCGGAGGATTCGGCCGAGCCGCTGGCGGAAGACGGTTTTGACCTGGTGGTCGCCTCCCACCTGCTGCACGAGTTCGATGATCCGGCCGCCGCTTTGAATCAGATGCGGCGCGTGCTGGCGCCGGGCGGAGTGCTGCTGGTGGCCGAGCCGCCGCCAACGCCGGTGCTGGATTTCATTCGCGGATCGTCGCCCTGCTGGTGGCGCAGCGCGGAGAAGAGCCTCGGCTACCGCTCCACCCTGCGGGATGCTGACGAATGGCGGCAAAGTTTGATGGAGGCCGGCTTCGAGGCAGTTGAAAGTGTTCTCGAAGCACCACCAGACGAAGGCCGCTCCGGCTTCGCCCTGATTGCGCGCAACGGCTCGGCGGCCTCCGAGCACGAATCCAAGCCCGATCACGGACTGCGCTCGTTCCTGCTGCTTTGCGATCGCGGCGGCGATTCCCGCCGTGCGGCGATCGAGCTGGAAAACATCCTGAAAGCCGGCGGCCATCGCGTTGCGCGGCTCCAGCACGGCGCCCGGTTCCGGCGCATGGGCAGCGATCACTTCGTGGTCGATAGCGGCGAAGCCGGCGACTTCACCCGCGTGCTGGAAATTCTCCACGGCGAAAACCGGCCGTGCACCGACATTGTCCATCTCATGGGGCTCAGCTTCGAGCCCGACGGCGATAACACGGCGCTGCTAGAAGTCCAGGAGCGACGCTGCGCAACGTCAGTGCGTCTGGTTCAGGCGCTCCTGAAATCCGAGCACGCGCCCGATCTCCGCGCCTGGCTCGTGACCGCCCGCGCCGGCGTGTTCGATATTGACGATGACGCCGTCAACAGTCATGTGCCCATTCCGTCTCAGTCGTCGCTCTGGGGTCTCGGGAGAGTCATCGCCAACGAGCATAGCGACATCGACCTGAGGCTCGTCGATCTGCTGATCGACGAGAGCGCCGGCACGGCCGCTGATTTAATCGCCGCCGAGCTCGATCGGCAGGACGGCGAAACCGAGGTCGTTCTCACTGAAGGCGCCCGTTACGTCTCCCGTATTCGCCGTAACGCTGCGCCGGAGTCAGCCCGACCTCCGACGCCCGGATCAGACCGGCGGGGCAGCGGAGGCGAGAGCGCTGACGAAGGCGCACAGACAAAGCGCGATTCCGACATCGTCATCCAACTGCAAACCAATCGCCCGGGCTCCCTCGCTGAGCTCCAGTGGCGGCCGGTTGCGTGTAGACCATTGGGCGCAGACGAGGTGGCGATCCTGCCGCGCGCCATCGGGCTCAACTTCCGCGATGTCATGTTCGCAAGCGGCCTTTTGCCGGAGGAGGCCATCGAGAACGGCTACGCCAGCGCCACGCTCGGCATGGAGTGCGCAGGCATCGTTCAGAGCGTTGGCGTGGACGTCACCAAGTTCGAAGAAGGCGACGAGGTCATGGGTTTTGCGCCGTCCTGCTTCAGCTCGAGGGTGGTCACCGGCGAGCGCGCCCTGGTGAAAAAACCAAAAGATCTAAGCTTCGAGCAGGCAGCTACCGCGCCGGTCGCCTTCTTCACCGTCCTCTACGCGCTCAAAACGCTTGCGCAGCTTCAACAGGGCGAGCGGGTGCTCATCCACGGTGCCGCCGGCGGTGTCGGCATCGCCGCCATCCAGTACGCACGCTGCGTGGGTGCCGAGATCTTCGCCACCGCCGGCTCCGACGAGAAGCGCGATTTCCTGCGCATGCTCGGCGTGCCCCACGTGCTCGATTCCAGAAGCCTGGAATTCGCTGATCAGATTCTCGCCATCACAAATGACCAGGGCGTCGACGTGGTGCTCAACTCCCTCTCGGGCGAGGCGCTGGCGCGAAGTCTTTCGGTGTTGAAACCTTTCGGCCGTTTCCTCGAGCTCGGCAAGCGCGACTTCTTCGAGAATACCCGCATCGGGCTTCGCCCGTTCCGCGAAAACCTGAGCTATTTCGGGATCGATGCCGACCAGCTCTTGATCGAGCGCCCCGACGTCGCCGGGCGCGTGTTCGAGGAAGTGATGACGCTTTTCGCCGAAGGTGTGTTCAGGCCGCTGCCCTATCGCGTCTTCCCCGTAGATCGTGCTGCCGATGCATTCCGCTACATGCAGCGCTCCGAGCACATCGGAAAGATTGTCGTTGCACGCGGCAAGCTGCCCGAGCCGGTTCGTGCCGCCGGGCAGCAGAAAGAAGGTTACACGCTCAAACCCGACGTCACCTATCTGGTCACCGGCGGCTTGAGCGGCTTTGGCCTTGCCACCGCCCACTGGATGGTGGACCAGGGCGCGCGCTGCCTGGTGCTGTTGGGACGAAGCGGCGCGAATTCTGACGAAGCCAAAACCAAGATCCAGGAGCTCGAATCTCTCGGCGCCGCTGTGCATGTGCTGAAAGCCGACGTCGCCGACTTCGCGAGTCTCAAAAACGTCTTCGACCACATCAACGCAAAACTTCTGCCGCTCAAAGGCCTGGTGCACTCGGCCATGGTGGTGGACGACAAGCTCATCCGGGATCTGGACGGCAAGCGCATGCGACGGGTGCTGGCGCCGAAGCTCGTCGGCGCCTGGAACCTGCACGCGCTGACGCGGGAAAAGGATCTCGATTTCCTGGTGCTCTATTCTTCGGCCACCACCAGCTTCGGCAATCTGGGCCTCGGCAACTACGTGGCGGCGAACATATATCTCGAAAGCCTTGCGCGCCTTCGCCGCTCGCAAGGCCTGCCCGCCACCGCCATTGCCTGGGGGCCGATCTCGGATTCCGGCTACCTCGCCCGAAACGACGCCGCGCTGCAGGCGCTCACGAGCTTCATTGGATCACAGGGACTCACCACCAGGCAGGGCTTCGAAGCGCTTGGGCGCCTGCTCAATGCGGATATCACCTGCGGCGCGGTGCTGGACTTCGACTGGGCCGTGGTTCGCCGCGCGCTGCCGACGGCCCACGTGAAACGCTACGAGTTCTTCAATCGGGAACCCGATTCAGGCGACGCGGGCGAGCAGCCCGAGCGAAGCGCAAAGCAGATCCTCGCGCAACTTCCGACCAAGGAGGCGAGGGCGGTCCTCACTGACATCGTCATTCAGACCGTCGCCCGGATCATGCGCCTGCCTTCGAATCAGGTGGACCCGGAGGCCTCCATTGCCGATCTCGGCATGGATTCGCTGATGGCAATCGAGATGCACATGACGCTAAACAATCGCCTCGGCATGAGTCTGCCGGTGATGGGTCTTGCGGACATCCCGAACATTCACGAGCTGGTGGACAAGATCATTTCCCACGAAGGCGTAGGCGGTGGCCGCGAAGCCACAGGCGAGCGCGAAAAGCACTCCGGTGCAAATGAATCAGCGCCTATCGAGAAAGCCGAGTCCGAAGAGCGCCTCGCCGCCCACGCGGCTCCCGGCGACGACTGACGCAACCAGAAAAACGCAGAGCAAAGAAAAAAATGCGCCACTACCAGGAAAAACGTGCAGAGCCCAGGGTCATACGCCTGGCTGAACGCGTGCGCCAAAGGCCGCGGCTCAAGATCCTCTATCTGCTTACCACCTTTCCGGCGTTGAGCGAAACCTTTGTCCGCCGCGAAGTGCGGGCCCTCGGCAGGCTGAACATCGACCTGGAGATCCACTCGCTCTGGGGCGGCGAGCCCGTGTTCGAGTTTCACCGGGTCCACCTGTTTCCCAAAGAGCGGATCCTCACGCTGTTGTGGTGGCTCCCCTACTGGCTGATGCGCAAGCCCCGCGCCTTCGTTCGCTTAGGCAAAGACCTGTGCGCAAAGAAGCCCGGCTCGTTGACGGACTTCGGCGCTACCCTGCTCGGTATCGCCTTTGCCCTCACTCACGCTCATCATTTCGCGAAAAGAGATCAACGTCCGCACCTCATTCACGCCGGCTGGGCCGCCATGCCTGCTACCGCGGCGCAGCTTATGAGTGCGCTCATCGAGGTGCCGTTCACCTTCCAGGCCAACGCCTACGACATCTTCCTCGACGGCGGCGACTGGCTTTTGCCGGGAAAGCTCAGAGACGCGGCTTGCGTTATGACGGCCACCGAGTACGCCCGCGACGAGCTGCTGGGACGCGGCGCCCAGGCCTCCAAGGTGACCATGATCAGGCGTGGGCTGGAGAGCTTTCCCGATCGCTACTGGTCGCGCACGCCGCGCACGCCTTTGCGCCTGCTCAGCATCGGCCGGCTGGTGGACAAGAAAGGCTATTACGAGCTGCTCGAGATTCTCGCCAAGCTCAAAGCCAGGGGACTGCATTTCGAGGCTCGCATCATCGGCGCCGGTCCGCTTCAAGCAGGACTCGAGACCCGGATCGAAGTCTTCGATCTCGGGCGCACGGTCAAGCTACTCGGCGCGCAGTCCTTCACCGCCTGCCGGCAGCAGCTCCAGTGGGCCGACGTGTTTCTCTTTACCGGCAAGGTTTCAAAAAACGGTGACCGCGACGGGCTGCCCAACGCCATCTGCGAGGCCATGGCCTGCGGCGTGCCCGTGGTTTCGACGCCGGTCTCCGGCGTGCCGGAGGCCATCCGCGACGGCAAGAATGGAGTGCTGATACCCGATTACGACGCGGAAGCCTGGCACGCCGCGCTCATTCGCCTCCGAGACGACGACGAATTTTATCTTCGGATCCGCGACACCGCCCGCGCCTGGGTGCAGGAAAACTTTGCCATCGAGGTCAACGTGAAAAAGCTCGCTGCCTGCTTTCTCGCCGCCGCCGCGAGGAGAACCGGCACGAATTCGGCAACGCGCAAGAAGAAAGAACCCGCCATCGCCGCAAAAGCGGGTTTCCAGTAGGAGAATGTTTCCTTAGATAAATTGCCCGAGAAAAATCGGAGACAGAAACCATAACGAGAGTGTTCGTAGGGCGCAACAGCGAAGCGTATTGCGCCGAAATCTAGCTGACGAATTCTATAATTAGCACTTAGGTGAATAAAGAAACGCTCACCATCCCCGCGGAAGCGGGAATCCAGTGGAAAAACAACTTCCTTAGATAAATCACTTGGGAATCGGCAACGAACTAAACAACAAACCATGACCACCGCCGCCTACATTGCCACCGTACTACTAGGTCTCGTCGCCCTCGGCTTCACCGTCGGCGCCGCGCTGTTTCTCATCAAAAGCCGCGCGACAACAAAATTAACATACGCAAACACCTCGTTACCGAAAGCAGCGATCCTCTTAGCACTCCGCGGACCCGATGCTTATCTTGACGACTGCGTGCGGTCCCTGCTCAAACAGGACTACCCAGACTACGATCTCCACATCGTCGTCGACTCCGAGGAAGACCCCGCCTGGGCAATCGTTAATCGGGTCATCCGGGAGGAGGGCGCAACGAATGTCCGCGCATCGTTGCTTCGGGATCCGCTGTTTACCTGCAGCCTCAAATGCAGCGCACTGCTGCAAATGCTCGC
>JBFIYQ010000012.1:0-16295 GCA_041605275.1 Gammaproteobacteria bacterium | reverse complement strand
TCAGCGCCGATGATAGTGTGGGGGCTCCCATGCGAAAGTAGGTCACTGCCAGGCTTCAAACCCAAACCCCCGGGGCTGAATAAGCCCCGGGGGTTTTCTTTTGGTCGGGTGCGAATACGGGAACGCCTTCGTTCAAGCAGATCGACTTGCGACACCGGTTCCCGGCTCAACCCATCCGGATCTCTTGTTTGTTACGCCTCGCCAACAGGACGAACGGTGCTGGCTCGCCTGCTAAGCTTCTCTCCGCGAGACTGAGTCGCGTGGAATCGCCTTGTCTTCTATATTTTGCGCTCGATATGACCGACTGATGCAAAATATTTTCGCAGCATGGTGCCGAGCATGATCAGGTTCTTGTTTTCCACCCTTTCGGCGTGGATGCGAAACCGTCATGCCAGCGGGCATGGCCAAGTGCACATCGATAAGCACGCGCCGACTGGTCAGAATCCTGCGGACCAAGAGCTCGCAGCGCTGCTGCGGTCTCTCGAAGAAAACCCGGACTCGGTGGATTTGCTTATCAATTTGGGGGTGGCTTTCGCCCAGCGCGGAGATTTACTGGGCTCCATCGAGTATTTCCGGCGGGGGACCGAAATCGCACCTGATTCTCCCGCGCTTCACAACAATCTCGGCCTGTCGCTGCAGAAATGCGGCAGAATGTCGGAAGCGGTGGATTGTTTTCGTAAGGCGCTGCAATTGGACGGCGCTTTTTCAGCGGCCTGGCACAATCTCGGCAACGCCCTTAACGAGCTTGGGGAGGTAGAAGAAGGAACCGACGCCTACCGGCGATGTTTAGCGATTGCGCCGGATCATGTGGCCGCGAGGTCCGACTTTTTGCTCAGTCTGAATTACCGGCAGGACGTTTCCCGCCAGGAGATATACGAAGCGCATCGCGAATGGGCAAGACGGCATGCGCTTCGCCCGGACCCGGCTCAGTTCCGGTCGGAGTCCGTCCCGGATCGCGGTGCACGGCTCCGTATAGGCTACCTATCGCCGGATTTCAGGCATCACTCGGTGGCCTTTTTCATTGAGTCGGTGCTGGAACACCACGATCGATCTCGCTTTCATGTTTTCGCCTATTCCGACGTGAAGGCGAGCGATCAGGTTACCCGGCGGATCGCCGGCAAGGTGGAATCCTGGCGTGATGTTTCCTCGCTTGGGGTAGAGCAAATCGCCGCCCAGATTATTCAGGATCGAATCGACGTGCTCGTCGATCTGGCAGGCCACACCTCATTCAGGCAGATGCTGCTGATGTCCATGCGACTGGTCCCGGTACAGGTCACCTATCTTGGCTATCCAAACACCACCGGGCTCGACACGGTGGACTATCGCCTGACCGACGAAGCTGTCGATCCACAAGGGCCGGCCGATTCCTTTGCCAGCGAGAAGCTGTTGCGATTGCCTCACGGGTTTCTCTGCTATCGTCCTCCCGCCGCCGCTGAAATGCCGCAACCGACTGACGCGCCGGGATTGTCGCGTGGATTCGTCACTTTCGGATCTTTCAACAATTTCAATAAAGTGTCGCCGATGACTATGGACCTCTGGACAAGAATACTGCGCGAGGTTCCGGAGTCGCAGCTGCATCTCAAGGCGCGCCAGCTTGGCGACGCATCTGCACGAAAGCGAGTGGCCGACGGCTTCGAGCGTCGCGGCATTGATCCCGACCGAGTTTCCACTTTTTCCTGGGCCGGAAGCCAGCACGAGCACCTGCGTTTTTATAACGAAATCGACATCGCGCTCGATACCTTTCCCTACAACGGCACGACCACGACCTGCGAGGCGCTTTGGATGGGCGTTCCGGTGGTGAGTCTCTATGGAGAAACCCATGCCTCGCGAGTGGGCTTAAGCCTTCTGCGCCAGTGCGGCCTCGATGAGCTGGCCGCCTCGACGGCGGAAGCGTACGTGCAGAAATCTGTTGCCCTGGCCGCCGATGGTCAACGCCTTCAGAAGCTCCATTGGGAGCTTCGGTCGATTCTGTCCTCATCGAGCCTCGTAGACGCAAAAGGATTCTGCCAGCGTCTGGAATCTGCGTATCGAGGTATGATAGAGAATCTTTCCTGAACGCCGCCCGCCGCTGGTGTCCGAGTTCGCGGTATCCATCGGCAATTTCGTCGGCGAAGATCGATTATCTGCCGATCGCAACCGTCGGAGTCGGAGTTCCTCCACCGAATTCCGCCCGGCAGGAATTTGGCGTAGCCCATCGAATCATGTGTAGGATAAGCAGCCCATGATTTCGCCTGCCCAACGCATGTTGACGCTCGGTACCGAAACTGCCTTCGAGGTGCTGGCGCGGGCGGAGGCGCTGGCGCGTCAGGGCAGGGATATCATCAACCTCGGCATCGGTCAGCCGGACTTCAAGACGCCGCCCCACATCGTCGAGGCCGCAATTAAGGCGCTCAACGACGGTCACCACGGTTATACGCCGGCGCCCGGCATCCCTGCGTTGCGCGAAGCAGTGGCGGCGGATATTCATCGTCATCGAGGAGTTGAGCTCAATCCGGACCGGATCGTGGTCGTACCCGGCGGCAAGGTCACCATGTTCTTTGCCATCATGATGTTCGGTGAGCCCGGCGCCGAAATTCTGTATCCCAACCCGGGGTTTCCCATTTATGAGTCGGTCATTCGATTCAGCGGCGCCACGCCCGTGCCCGTGCCCCTGCTGGAGGAGAAGGATTTCTCATTCGAGGCGGCATCAGTGCTGGCGCAAATCACTCCCAATACCCGTCTGCTAATTCTAAATTCGCCCGCCAATCCAACCGGGGGCGCAGTGCCGCGGGAAGAGATCGACGCGTTGGTTGATGGGTTAACGGATCATCCCCAGGTGGCGATCTTGAGCGACGAGATCTACTCGCGCATGACCTACGATGGAATAGAGCACGTCTCGCTGCTTTCATATCCCGAGCTTGCGGACCGACTGATACTGCTGGACGGCTGGAGTAAGACTTACGCCATGACCGGCTGGCGCATGGGCTACGGTGTCTGGCCCGATTCGCTGGTGGAGGGCGCGACCCGGCTGGCGGTCAACTGTCACTCTTGCGTTAACGCCGCCGCCCAGCACGCCGGCATCGCGGCGCTGGAAGGTCCGCAGGACAGTGTCGAGTCCATGGTCTCGGCGTTCCATGCGCGGCGCAGCGTCATCGTCGAAGGTCTGAACAAAATACCGGGTTTCAGCTGCCGCAATCCCGGCGGCGCGTTCTATGCCTTTCCTAACATCCAGGACACGGGTCAGAATTCGTCGGCGCTGCAACAACGGATTCTTGAAGAGGCGGGAGTGGCAACCATCTCAGGCACCAGTTTCGGCGCCTTCGGAGAGGGCTATCTGCGCTTTTCCTACGCCAACAGCCGGGAGAACATATTAAAAGCGCTGGACCGCATCGCCGACCTCATGTCCAAAGCGGTGGCCTGAGCAGCATTCGGTTTCATTGTCGACTCTGATACTCGCCCCGACGTGTCTCAGCCGCAGACAAAACCCCGATCGAGGCTCGAGCCTGTCGAAGCTCGGGGCAATCCCTATCAGGTGGGCCTGGCCCTCGGCCGCGCCGCCGGCCGCGCTATGCGCGAAGTGGTTCCCCGCATCGGGCGCTTCCGCGCACTGAAGAATGATTACGAGGCGCTCAGGGCGCTGGACGGGCTGGAACGGGCGGCGCGCGACGCCTTCCCGGACGTC
This sequence comes from Gammaproteobacteria bacterium, assembly GCA_041605275.1. Classification (GTDB taxonomy): domain Bacteria; phylum Pseudomonadota; class Gammaproteobacteria; order HK1; family HK1; genus CAMYJH01. Next base: position 12,634 of record JBFIYQ010000012.1, on the reverse strand, counting down.
ATGCGGGAGGTGGACGGCATTGTCGCCGGTTCAGGCGCGGAGTTTCGCGACCTTTGGCTGTGGAACTGCCGCGGAGACATTGCCGGCGGCGGCGATCACAGCCGCAACGCTCTCGCCGGCTGCACCACGGTGCTGATTCCCGGTGCCGACGGTCGCGCGGCGGTAATCGGTCATAACGAGGACGATCAACCGGAACTCGACGGCAGCTGCTTCCTCGCCCGAGTGGTGCCCGACGACGGGCCCGCTTTCTTGAGCTTCTATTCTCCGGGATTGCTTCCCGGGCACACGTTCGCCGTCAACGACGCCGGACTTGTCCAGACCATCAATCACATCCGACCCTACGATCAGCGACCGGGCATTCCGCGCCACGTCATCGCCCGCGCGGTGCTGTCGCAATCTTCCCTGGAGAGCGCCTTTGCGCTTTTGAAACGCGACGACCGGGCCAGTGGTTTTCATCACAACCTGGGTTTTCATGGCGATCCGACGCTTTACTCGGTAGAAGCGCCGGCGAGTAGATGTGTGATCAAAGAAGTTACCCGTCTGCCCCAAGTGCACACCAACCATCTTCTCTGCGAGCAGTTTGCCGGCTTGGATCAGGAACTGACCCAATCCTCAAGCGACAGGCTGCGGCGCGCGCGCGCGATAATCGACGAAGGTGCTCTGGCGCAGGGGGACCCATTAACGATTCTTCAGGACGCGGGTGGTGACGGCATGCCGATCTTCCGAAAGGGACACTATCCGGAGGACCCCGGTTATACGCTTGCCAGCGCCATATTCAAGATCGGAACCGCCAATATCGATTGGCGAGTTTATACCGACTCCGTTTCCAGATCGGAGCACGCTGGTCGCATAAGCGTACGCTGATTCCGGCGTCTCGGACTCCCTCCATCGAGGTTCATTTTCAGCCCGCCGAACTTCGCTAGCCTTTAACGCATACCACCTGTTTCAGCGTGTGCACGATATCCACCAGATCCGTCTGGTTGGCCATGACCGCGTCAATGTCTTTGTAGGCGCCGGGAATCTCATCGACCACGCCCTTGTCCTTGCGGCACTCGACCCCGCTGGTCTGCCGCTCCAGGTCGCTGCGGTTGAATCGGCGTTTCGCCTCGCTTCTGCTCATGCGCCGGCCGGCGCCGTGGGCGCAGGACTCGAGCGACTCTGCGCTGCCCTTGCCCCGGACAATATAGGATTTTGCGCCCATGCTGCCGGGAATGATGCCGAGTTCACCTTTTCCCGCGCGAATGGCGCCTTTGCGGGTTACAAAAACGTCGGCGCCGAAGTGGCGTTCCCGGACGACGTAGTTGTGATGACAGTTGATGGCCTCTTCGGTCAGGGTAAACGAAGGCAATTCGTCGCGAATTGCGTCGACGATCAGGCGCGTCATTTCTCTGCGATTAATCATGGCGTAGGCCTGGGCCCAGGTGACCGCTTCAACGTAATCGTCGAAGTGAGCCGCACCTTCCTCGAAGTAGGCCAGGTCCTTGTCCGGCAGCTGTTTAAGGTGACGCTCCATGTCGTTCTTGGCGAGTCCAATGAAATAGGTGCCGATGGCGTTTCCGATACCGCGGCTGCCCGAATGCAGCATGATCCAGACGTCTTCATGCTCATCAATGCAAAGCTCGATGAAGTGATTGCCGCCCCCCAGCGTGCCGAGCTGGCATGCCCAGGTGCCGTCAGGATCCTTGAGCCTGCCGCGCAGTTTGGGATGCTTGTGGAAAATACGATCGATTCCGGGGCTGAGACGTTGTAATGACGCGCGCTCGGCCTTGGGATCCGAATGCCTCGCGAATCCAACCGGCACGGCGTCTTCAATCGCGCCCCTCAGCGGCTTCAAGTTATCGGGCAGCCGATTCGCCTTGACGGAAAGCCGAACTGCATTCATACCGCAGCCGATGTCGACACCCACGGCGGCGGGAATGATTGCCTTTAGTGTCGGAATAACGGCACCCACGGTGGACCCAATGCCGGCGTGCACATCGGGCATGGCGGCTACGTGCCCATGGATTATCGGCAGGCGGGCAAGATTGACCAGCTGTCGATAGGCGGATGGCTCGACTTCATCGGTGAAGATCTTCACCGGAAATTTCTGATCATCGATGGTCAGGCGTACGGGCATATCACGCGTTCTCTCGGCCGCTGCGGCCCATTTTACGCCAAAGCGCCACGCACCGGCTGGAAAGGCGTTTTCCGGACCGCTCCATTCCCCGCCGCCTTGCCGAACTCCCGCGCCTGTTCTAGGGTTTCAGGAGGTCGGCCGGCGGGCAATTAGAGCGGCTCTTTGCAACCCTTCCCGTGACGGTCCGGCCGGCATCCTACCGTGCTACGGTAACCAAAACTGGGATGAGGAGTGTCCTATGTCCATGGAGTCGATCGTCGTATTAGCCGTTATCGCCGGGCTGATCCTTTACGTCATCATCATCTACAACGGTCTCGTCACCGCGAGGAACCGGTTCAAGAACAATTACGCGCAAATAGACGTTCAGCTTCAGCGTCGCTACGACCTCATTCCTAATCTGGTGGAAACCGCCAAGCGCTACATGAAGCACGAGAAGGACACCCTGGAGGCGGTGATTCAGGCCCGCAACCAGGCCCAGGGCGCCGCCCAGGCGGCCGCGCGTAAGCCGGAGGATCCAAAGGCAATTCAAGCACTTATCGGTGCCGAGGGAATACTCGGCGGGGCCCTTGGACGGTTCTTCGCCCTGGCCGAAGCCTATCCCGATCTCAAGGCCAACCAGACCATGCAGCAGCTCATGGAGGAGCTCTCGTCGACTGAGAATCGGGTCGCGTTCTCCCGCCAGGCGTTCAACGACTCGGTGATGGACTACAACAATCAGCGGGAGCAGTTCCCCAACAATCTGGTCGCAGGTCCCTTCGGGTTCTTGCCCGCGCAGCAGCTCGAAATCCAGAACGAAGAGGCCAGAGAAGCGGTCAGAGTGTCCTTCTCTTAGTTCCGGGGAATTGCAACTGTGTCGTGGTGCGACCGGGTTTTCGGGGCCCGGGACCTTTGGTGATCTTCGGCGCCGCCGACAGAACCGGTCATGAACTTCTTCAAGCGGCAGGCTGAGGCGCGGCGCTACACCACGCTTCTAGTTTTTTATCTGCTCATCGCGGTGGTGCTTATTGTCGCCGCGGTCAACGTTGTGGTTTACATCGCGGTGGCGGCGGGCAGCCCGCAGCCTCCGGGGCTGTCCACCTGGAAGGATTCACCGTGGTGGCCGATGGTCACCGCCGGCACGCTGCTGGTGATCGTCATCGGCAGTCTGGTTCGATTTCTCGGACTGAGGGGTGGCGGCAGCGCGGTGGCTGAGCTCATGAGCGCGCGGCCCGTCAGCGTTGATACGCGCGACCCGCTGGAGCGGCGATTCGTCAACGTAGTCGAAGAGATGTCCATTGCCTCCGGCACGCCGGTCCCCGATCTCTACGTGATGGATCGGGAAAAAGGTATCAACGCCTTCGTCGCCGGCTATCGTCCCACCGAAGCAGTGATGGTGGTGACGCGCGGTGCGCTGGAGACCCTGAGCCGCGACGAATTACAGGGCGTCGTCGGCCATGAGTTCAGTCACGTCTTGAACGGCGACATGCGGATAAACGTCCGCCTGATCGCGATTCTCGCCGGCATCCTCACCCTGGGCATGCTCGGGCGGGTGATGATGAGATCTTTGGGAAGGTCATCCGGCATCCGATCCTCCTCGAGCGGGCGCGGAGGTCAGGCGCAACTCGTTGCCTTCGGTCTCGGACTAGGTCTTTTTGTCATTGGTTACATCGGTCTGTTCTTCGGTCGTTTAATCAAGGCGGCGGTTTCAAGACAGCGGGAATTTCTCGCCGACGCATCTTCGGTTCAGTTCACGCGTAACCCCAGCGGGATCGCCGGTGCGCTGTGGAAGATCAAGACTCACGTCGAAGGTGCGCTGCTATCTAGCGCGCACGCGGAAGAAACGAGCCACATGTGCTTCGGGCAGAATATAAAAATGAGTTTCAGCAGGCTCATGGCGACGCATCCCCCTATCGATGAGCGAATCCGACGCGTGGACCGCCACTTCGAAGTGAAGCAGGCCGCGGCACGCACCAGGCCGCAGGTCGCGACCGTTCCGGGACACGCGCGGAGCGAAACGGCGATGGGCTTCGCCCCGTCCGGAGCTGAGGCGGTGGTGGCTGGATCGAGCAGTGTGGCCGACAGCGTGGGCAACCCGACCCCGGAGCACGTTGACTACGCTGCCGCCTTTCACCGCTCCATTCCGGAGGCGCTTCTGGACGCAGTGCACGCGCCCCGCGATGCGCCCTTCGTCGTCTATGCCCTGTTGCTCGGTGACGTGGCAGAGGAAAGGACGCGAATCGCCAGGGCGCTGATCCGCCACGAGACCAAGGCCAGCGATGACACGCGGCTGACGCCCATTTGCGATGCCGTCGGCGGGCTCGACCTTCGCTACCGTCTGCCGCTTTTGGACCTAGCGGCGCCGGCGCTACGCCGTTTACCCGGCGCCGAACGCCGCGCCGTGATCAAGATTTCCGAAAAGCTGGTACGAATCGACCGCAAGGTGACCCTGTTCGAATTCGTGCTGCTGACATTGTTGAAGAAGCAGCTCAAACCAGGGCGTTCCGCCGCGGAAGGGATCCGCTATCGACGTTTCGCTCCGGTGCTGCCGGAAATTCGAATTTTGCTCACCCTCATGTCGCGGACGGGTGCGCGCAGCCCGAGTCAGGCGGAGGAAGCCTACACCCGGGCCATGCGCTCCTTCACAAAAATCCACCTGCCCCAGGCGGACGAAGCGTATTGCAGGCTCGACTCCATGGAGAGCGTGCTGACAAAGCTGTCCGGGCTCTCGCCTTTGCTCAAAGGCTCACTGATCAGCGCCTGCGCGGACTGCGTGCTCCACGACGGCAAGATTACGCTGGAGGAAGCCGAGCTGCTGCGGGCGGTGGCGGAGGCCCTCGACTGCCCGATGCCGCCGCTCATCGCGACCCGTTCGGTTTCCGCGGCCGCCTGAATTCATTCTTACTTATCAGCCACCCATCTCCAGGAGGACTTTGAGCACGCCGCTCTGACGGCTATGTTCAAAACCTTTCACGCCGTCGTCCAGCGCATAGCGGGCGTCTATGAGGGGTTCCATATTGACGCTGCCGGCAGCGAGCAGCTCGAGCGCTCGTGGAAACGGCCCGCAGCGGGATCCCACCAGCCTGAGCTCATCGACCACCAGCCGGGCCGGTTCCAGTGCCGCCGACGCAGGCGAGGTGCTTTTCATCACCAGCGTTCCGCGTGGTCTCAGCGCCTCCAGCGCGGTGGACAATCCCGCCGGGTTTCCGCTGCACTCGACGGCAACGTCGTAGCGCCGCCCCGATACCGCTTGGCCACGGAAAATTTGCGAGACCACGCCTTCCAGGCGTTCCAGCTTGCGATCGTGCCGCCCGATCACGTCCACGCGGACGCCCTCCAGTGCAAGCACCCGGCAGACCAGCTGCCCCAGTTTTCCATCCCCGACGACCAGCGCGCGTTCGTCCGTACTCAGGTGAATGTGCTCGAGTACATCCAGCGCCGCTGCCAGGGGTTCGGTGAATGCGGCGGCAGCGTCGCTGACGCCGGCCGGCACAAGGTGAAGGTTTTCCAGCGGAAGGGTGAGATATTCGGCAAAGGCGCCGTTGCGTCCGCGAATTCCGAGGGCGGTGCGATTGGAACAATGCTTTTTCCATCCCGACGCGCACATTTTGCACTTTCCGCAGGCGACGTTGATTTCGCCCACGACCCGCTGATCCATCATCGGCTCCGGACCCGAAACAACCCTTCCGACAAACTCGTGACCCAGAATTCCGGTGAATTCGTACAATCCGGCAACCAGCGCGGCGTCGGTCCCGCAAATGCCCGCTTTCAACACCTGAATCACCGCTTCGCCTGAATCCGACCGCGGCGTCGCCGCCTGGGTGAGCCGCAGCGCGCCGTTTTCCAGCCACAGCGCCTTCACCGCGGGACACCTTGCGGGCCGGGCGGCTGGTGCCGCCGGCCGCGGCGCGGGAAAAACACCCGGGCGGGGCGACCGGGCAACCTGCGGTCGACCGAGCCGAAAGGAGCAAAAGTCATTTCAAACAAAGGGTTATCTCTTGTTCTCAGGGTATGAACAGGGTCGAGGCCGGTTGTCCGATTAAGCCATTTCCGCTAGGGTGTTTGTACTGTCCAAACGACCGGACAAACCACTCTGGACTTTGTTTTCACAACCAACATCGGGTGGGCCATCGATGTTCGAATACGATCAGGATATTGTAACTTCACTTCTTAATGATAACGCGCAGTTTCAACAACTTTTCAAACAGCACAACGACTTAAAAGAAAAAGTACGTAACGCTGAACTCGGCGTTCTGCCGGTCGACGACATCACCCTGGGAACCATGAAAAAAGAGAAGTTGCTCGCCAAAGACAAAATGGCGGCAATGATTGAGCAGTATCGCCGCGAACACGCATAAGCGGTTCGCGAAACCGGCAAGGCGTCACGCCGCCGGTGTTAAAACTCCCCTGCAACGATTTCTGCGGGGGTTTTTTTTCCAGCCTTCCGCTTAAATAGCGGAATCTAGTCCGAGTCGTTTTCGTCAATCTTCCATTCAGGGTCAAGCAAACATGGACGAGCCGAAAAGAGCGCCGCTCAAGGTCACGGTTTTTTCAGATTATATATGCCCATTTTGCTACGTCGGCGACGCGCGATTGGATAAGCTCAAAGAAAATTTCGATCTGGATGTCGACTGGAGCTTTTTCGAGATCCACCCGGACAATCCCGCCGAAGGCAAGCCCGTTTCCGAGCTCGGCTATCCACCGGAGCAGTGGCGGCGGATGATGGCCAACCTCGAAGCCATGGCGAGTGCCGACGGACTGGAGCTGGCGCCGAGAAGCTTTACCACCAATTCACATCGAGCCCTGCTTCTGGCGGAAGCGGCTAAGGATCTGGATGGCGATGTCTTCGAGCGGCTGCACAAGCGGCTGTTCACCGCTTATTTTGCCGAGCAGAAAAACATCGGTGTTGACAGCGTGCTGCGCAAAATCGCGCGCGAGGTGGGTATGCCCGATGAGGCGGTGGACCGCGCGCTCACCGACGCAGCCTACGAGCGCCGCCTAGAGCAACAGCAGACCCGGGCCTCGATGCTTGGTATTCAGGGCGTGCCGGGCTTTTTGTTCGGTAAGTATTTCGTTTCCGGCGCCGTGCCGGTAGAGACGCTGATCGCCGCGGCGGAATACGCGACGGGAAAGCGGGCCCCCGAGGATCTAGAGCAATGACCGATGAAATTTTCCGCCGGGACGCCTACGCCAAGTCTTGTGAAGCGCAGATCGTTGCCGTAGGCGAGCAGGGCGTGCATCTGGACCGCACGGTGTTTTATCCCACCGGCGGTGGCCAGCCGGGCGACCGCGGCGTTCTCGAACCTGTTGCCGGGGGCGAAGCCATCGCTATCGTGGATACCAGGAAGGGCGAAACGCCGGGCGAAATCGTGCACGTCACCAGCGAGCCGGTTGCTGCTTCTCTCGTCGGCACAAAGGTCCGCGCGGTCATCGACTGGGAGCGACGTTATCGGCTGATGCGCACCCACACGCTGCTGCATTTGCTGTGCTCGGTAATCCCGGCGGGAGTAACCGGCGGTTCGGTGCGGGAGGGCACCGGCAGGCTGGATTTCGATCTGCCCGAGAGCACCCTCGATAAGGAGCAGCTCACCGAGGCGCTGAATCGCCTGGTGGAAGAGAATCACGCCGTCAAGCCGCGCTGGATCAGTGAAGCGGAGCTCGCGGCCCAGCCGGAGCTCGTGCGCACCATGTCGGTGAAGCCGCCGATGGGCCAGGGCGAGGTGCGGCTGCTGGAGATTGAGGGGGTGGACCTGCAGCCCTGCGGCGGTACCCACGTGGCATCCACCGGTGAGATCGGGCCCGTTCGGGTGACAAAAATTGAGAAGAAGGGCAAACACAACCGCCGGGTCAACGTCGCGCTTGCGGAAACCTGAGTCCGACAAGGATCGTTCAGTTCAAGCGTTCAGCAGCACCCGTTTCGCCTCGTTGATTTTCGCCGCCAGATAAGTCGACCCGCCGCGATCCGGATGCAGCTTTTGCATCAGGTGCCGGTGCGCCTCGATTATTTGCTCGCGGGTAGCGTCGGCGCCGACGCCCAAAATCTCCCTCGCCTCGTCCGCGCTCATCTTGCCGTCGCCGCCGGTGCCCGCGTGGCGCTGCTCGTCCCTTGCTTCCCCATCCCGCCATTGATCGGTGAAATACCGATCTAGAAAAGCCTCCAGCACCGCGGCGGATTGTGCGTCATGGCGACGGTACTCGTGAAGCATTTCAATCAGCTGGGGGAGGGCAAGCTCGGAGAGACGCTTTCCCCGCTGCGGGCCCTCCAGCACCTTGCCGTCCATATCGCCGCTATCATGGTTGAGCGTCATGTGCAGGAAGCGGGTTTCCACCTCCGACGTCTGTCCTGGAGAAGGTCCGCGGGAACCCTTGAACGCGTTTGATGCACCCTTCACGCCCTGGAAAATTTGAAGCAGGCTGAGCGCCCGGTGGACGATGGGAATTGCCGCCACAACCAGCGCGAACAGGGGATTCAGGCGACCGGTCAGGACAAGCACCAGCAGAACTCCGACGCCTGCGATTATCAGGATACGGTTAGCGATTTTTTTTCGTTGTGCTTTAGGTGCCCGCTTGTACCAGCTGAAAAAAACCAGCACCGCGATGAGTACCGCTAGCAGGATAATTGATTGCAATGTTACCGGGACTTGCTGATCTGGTGAGTAAGTTGCAGGGCGATACCACCGCGGCGCTTGCCGAAATCCTCCAGAGCCTTACGCCCGCCGGCCGCGAAAACCGCCACGGCACCGAGCAATTCCCGCAAATGCTGCGCGCTGGCCGCGTCGAAATGGCAATATGCGCCGCGGGTCAGGTGGGCAATCTGCTTGAAGGCGCGCTCCGCGGCAATGTCGTTGCCTTCATGGAACATAAACGCGGGCACGCCCAGCAAACCCAATTCGCCCGCCCGTCCGCAAAGCCTGTCGATATCTTCTTCCATGCAGTCGCCGACGAACACCAGCGCGTTGACCCTTCCCTGGCGGGCCTCCTTGATGGCGTGCTCGAGCACCCGTTCGATTTGCGTCATGCCGGCGGCGCAGGTGACGTCGGTCATGGTTGAAAGCAGATCTTTCGCGTTGCCGACCCACGGCGTTTGGTAAAACTGCTTGAACCCACGGTAATAGATCAGCTTGACGTCGAGTCCCCCTAAGGCGGCAGTTTCCTCGAACATCTGGCCCTGAATATGGGATGCCGCGTCCCAGGTGGGCTCCCGGCTCGCGGTCGCGTCCATGGCGAAGAGGAGGCGGCCGCGTTCTCCTGGTTTTCTTGCCGGCGATGGCGCAGCAGCGACCTTGGCGAGAAACGTATCCACGTCCTCTCGGGATGATTCGGTCGGTAGCTTTTCTTTCTCCTTCGGCACCAGGAGTAGCGTCGTCAACATGTCGCGATTTGATCGGGTGAAGAATTCTAACCTATCGCCGGGTCGAAACTTATGCAGATGCCTCAATTTCGGCGCCGGCTCGTCATTAAGCCTGTTGCGGCAACCGGGGCGGCCCGGGCCGCAAGGGGCCGGTCGGCCGCCGCTCGGACAGACGGCGCGGCCGCGGGCGGCGTTTCGGCGCCACAAGGTATCGGCAGCGGGCCGCCGTTTCTGAAGCCGAGGCGCTCCGTTAGCGTATCTTTGAAACGATACGAATCAGGTGTTTAACCGCCGCGCGGCGGCTAATGCTCGGTTGCTGACGCGGCGTCAGAAACCAGCGGTGCTCGGCGCTGCATCGAACCCGCCGCGGACCTTGCCCATTACACTACCGGGCAGGATGCGCCCCCTTTAGAATAGCCGTGGACCGTCCGCCAGCCTCGACGGGTTCTACCGCGTAGCCCCGCGAAGCTCCCGCTCTGGCTGCTTAGCCGCTCCCCAATACTGAGTGGCGTCTTCGACATATAACAACAGGACCATTCCATGGCCGACAAACTCAAGGAAAACGCTCTCGATTACCATCGCCGTCCCACCCCCGGGAAGCTCGCCATCACCGCGACAAAGCCGATGGCCACGCAGCAGGATTTGGCGCTCGCTTACTCCCCCGGGGTGGCGATGGCCTGTAACGCCATTGTCGAGTCGCCGAACGAAGCGGCAAGCCTTACCACGCGCGGCAACCTGGTCGCAGTCATCACCAACGGAACCGCGGTTCTGGGTCTCGGCGCCATCGGACCCCTGGCCGCCAAGCCGGTGATGGAAGGGAAGGCGGTGCTGTTCAAAAAGTTTTCCGGCATAGACGTGTTTGACATCGAGATCGATGAGCGGGATCCGGAAAAGTTCATCGACATCGTCGCCAGCCTTGAGCCCACTTTTGGCGGTGTCAATCTTGAAGACATCAAGGCACCGGAATGTTTCGACATCGAACGTAAACTTCGCGAACGAATGGATATTCCGGTATTTCACGACGACCAACACGGTACCGCGATTATCGTCGGGGCCGCTGCCCTGAATGCCCTGCGTCTGGTGAATAAGAAGATCGAAGAGGTCAAGCTCGTGAGCTCCGGGGCCGGTGCCGCCGCCCTTGCGTGCCTCGATATGCTCGTCAGCATGGGGCTGCGAAGGGAAAACGTCACGGTGACCGATATCCGGGGCGTGGTGTACGCCGGGCGCAAGGAGGAAATGGATCCGTGGAAAGCCCGCTACGCTCAGGAAACGGACGCCAGAACCTTAGGTGACGTGATCGAGGGCGCGGACATCTTTCTCGGGCTTTCGGCGCCCAACGTGCTCAAGCCCGATATGGTCAAGCGCATGGCCAAGAGCCCGATCATTTTCGCGCTTGCTAATCCGGTCCCTGAAATTCTGCCCAATGAGGCCAGGGCGGCGCGTGCTGACGCCATCATTGCCACGGGACGGTCGGACTACCCGAACCAGGTGAACAATGTGCTGTGCTTCCCGTTCATTTTTCGTGGTGCGCTGGACGTCGGCGCTACCGATATCAACGAGGAAATGAAGATCGCCGCCGCGCGGGCGCTGGCGGATCTTGCGATGGCAGAGACTTCCGACCTGGTATCGAAGGCGTACGGTGATGTATCGATGCGCTTTGGTCCCGAGTATCTCATTCCCAAGCCTTTCGACCCGAGACTGATCTTAAAAATCGCGCCGGCCGTCGCGAAAGCCGCGATGGACAGCGGCGTCGCCACCCGTCGCATCGAAGACCTCGACGCCTACGAGCAGAACTTGAGCGAGTTCGTGTTCAAGTCAGGGCTGGTGATGAAGCCGATCTTCGATCTCGCCAAACAGCGACCCCGGCGACTCGTCTATGCCGAAGGTGAAGAACGCCGCGTGCTTCAGGCGGCACAGCAGATTGTCGACGAGGGTTTGGCCATGCCCATACTTGTCGGCCGTCCGGCGGTGATCGAAAAACGCATGCAGCAGCTCGGACTGAGAATGAAAATCGGAGCCGACGTAGAGCTGGTGAATATTCTCAGCGATAAACGTTACCGCTCCTATTGGGAAGAGTACCGGCGGCTTACCGGACGCAAGGGCGCATCGCCGGACTACGCCAAGACGGTGGTACGCACCCGCCCCACCGCCGTTGCCGCGCTGATGGTGCATCGAGGCGAAGCGGACGCGATGATTTGCGGATCGGTTGGCCGTTTCAAAGATCACCTGGTTCACGTCGAGGACATCGTCGGCAAGCGGGCGGGGGTGCATGATTTTTCCGCGCTTGCCGCGCTCATTCTGCCCAGCGGCACATTCTTCGTCTGCGACACTCACGTCACCCAGGAGCCGACCGCCGAAGAAATCGCCGAAATGACCGTGCTGGCCGCGCGCGAGGTTCGGGCATTCGGAATCACGCCCAAGGCGGCGCTTATCTCACGCTCGAACTTCGGAACCCACAACGGACCCTCAGCGCAGAAGATGCGCAAGGCGGTTTCAATACTCCACGAGATCGCGCCGGATCTGGAGGTCGACGGAGAAATGCACGCGGATGCCGCCCTGTCGGAAAATATTCGCCTTGCGGCCCTGCCCGATTCGACGCTCTTGGGACGTGCAAACCTGATGGTGATGCCCAACGTCGATGCGGCCAATATCGCCTACAACCTGCTCAAGATGCTCGGGGGAGGCGTTTCCATCGGACCGATACTGCTTGGTGCCGCGTGCTCGGCGCATATCGTGACCCAGTCCATCACCGTCAGAGGGTTGGTAAACATGAGCGCCATCGCCGTGACCCGGGTCTCCTCGGTGCAGGCGGAGGCGCAGGCGCCGCTTCAGATGTAGGGGCGAGAAGAGGGGGGGACGGCTTTGCCGGCGGAAAAATCCGGGGCATTACCGTGCTTTACCCGCGTGCCGGGGGCCGCCGGAAAGACGCACGCGCGGCAAAATTCCGGTCTCGTCCCCTCGGCTTGGCGCAGGCCCCGTAGGAACCGGCCGTCGGCCGGGCCGGAGCGTGCGGCGATACCGAGAGACCCTCCCGAAGGCCGCGCCCCTACTGGATTTTCCGAACCGGTTAGGAATTTGAATCGGGCCCGGGAGCGCAGTACCATGCGCCCCGACATGGGAGAAATGTGAACTAAATTCAGGTTACTCGGTAGGAAACCGGCTATATTTCCTTCAGCGACGGGGCCCGACGG
>JBFIYQ010000011.1:0-16657 GCA_041605275.1 Gammaproteobacteria bacterium | reverse complement strand
CCGCGGCCGGCCGCCGCCGCGGGCCATAAGGATCCGTCGCGCGCTGGAAGATCTGGGACCGATATTCGTCAAGTTCGGCCAGATTCTTTCTACCCGCCCGGACCTCCTTCCCGAGGATATCGCCGAGGAGCTTGCCAGCCTGCAGGATCGCGTGCCTCCTTTCGCCGGGAAGGACGCGCGCCGCATCGTCGAGCGGGAACTTAAACGCAAGCTGGACGAGCTTTTTAGCGAGTTCAGCGAGGAGCCGATCGCCTCCGCCTCGATAGCACAGGTTCACTCGGCGAGGCTCAAAGACGGCACCGAAGTGGTGGTCAAGGTGGTGCGTCCGGGTATCGAGGAGCTGATACGCCGGGATGTCGGCCTCCTCTACCTGCTCGCCGGGCTGGCCGAACGATACTGGCGCCACGGCCGCAGGCTGCGGCCGAAGGAAGTCGTCGCCGAGTATGAAAAGACCATTCTGGATGAGCTCGACCTTCTTCGCGAAGGCGCATCCGCCTCTCAGCTGCGGCGAAACTTCGAGGGCTCCGATCTGCTCCACGTGCCGGAAATCTTTTGGCCCTACACCAGCCGCAACGTGATGGTCATGGAGCGCATTTCCGGCATACCCATCAGCGACACCCAGGCGCTGGTCAGACACGGAGTTGACCTCAAGGCGTTGGCCGAGCGCGGCGTGGAAATCTTTTTCACCCAGGTGATGAAGCACAACTTCTTCCACGCCGACATGCATCCCGGGAACATATTTGTATCCAGAGAAAACCCTGATCGTCCCACCTACATTGCGGTGGATTTCGGCATCATGGGAAGTCTGACCCCGGAAGACCGGCGTTACCTGGCGGAGAATTTCCTAGCGTTCTTCAACCGTGATTACTATCGCGTCGCCGAGCTGCACGTGCTCTCCGAATGGGTGCCGCCGGACACCCGCATCAACGAGTTCGAAGCTGCCATACGCAGCGTGTGCGAGCCGATATTCGAACGGCCGCTGAAAGAGATTTCGTTCGGCAATTTACTGACCCGGCTGTTTCAAACCGCCCGCCGCTTCAACATGGTGGTCCAGCCGCAGCTGGTGCTTCTGCAGAAAACCTTGCTAAACATCGAGGGTCTAGGCCGAGAGCTTTACCCCGATCTGGACTTGTGGGAGACGGCCAAGCCTTTCCTGGAGGAGTGGATGCGCGACCAGCTGGGCGCGCGCGCGCTGATCAGGGAGCTCAAGAAGCACGCGCCCCGCTGGGGAGAAACGCTGCCGGCGCTGCCCGGAATCGCCTTCGAGGTGCTGCGTCAGGCCCGAGACGGCAAGCTTCGAGTAGAAATGAATTCTAAAGAGATCGAGCGCGTGAGGCGTGAGATCCGCAGATCCAATCAGCGCACGGTGCTTGCGGTGGTTGGCGCCGCGCTCATCCTGAGCGCCGCCGCGCTGCTTGGCCTGGACGGCTACTCGCCCCGAATCTTCGCCGGCGCGCCGTTGATGACCTGGATACTCGGCGGCTTAGGCGTTTATCTGGTGCTGGCGGCGTGGCCGAGCGACAGCGAATGATCAGCGTAGCTGTAGAAACTCGCGCGACCGTAATCTTTCGCCGGGCTGGCTGAGCTATGTGCGCGATAGCGCGTGGCGGCGGGTCGCGGCGGCCGCAGCGCCTCGCGGCTGCGGATCAAGCTTGCTACCGGAACCAGGTGAACGCCGTAGTCCCGAAGACGGGGAATCATGTTCGCCAGCACGGTCAGGGTCTCTTCATGAGGGTGGCCTATGGCTAGCGCGCTTCCGCGGCGCCGGGCGATTCTCAGCAGCTGCTCGAAGGCGCGGTAGATTTCGGCTTCATTCAATTCGGCATCCAGAAACACGTCGCGGGTCACGCTAGGCACGCCTCGCTGTTGCGCCACCTCAAGCGCTCTGCTCGATCCGGTTGTGCGGCTGTCGACGAAAAACAGTCTGTCGCGCACCCGCAGCAGGTCCATCAGCCAGCCCATCGCCTCGCGTCGCGACGTGAGCAGGCTTCCCATGTGATTGCTGACCCCGGAGACGTGGGGGACAGAGCGAAGGCCGGCGCTGACGACCCGCATCAGCTCGATCCGATCCATGGCCGCCGTCACCGCCCCCGGACCCAAGCGACGACCGGAGCGCGACTGCATGGGAATATGCAGAATTACCTCCTTGCCGTTGCGGTGGGCGATCTCGGCGAGCTGCGCGGCGTGGGGAGTGTGCGGCAGAAAAGCGTACGCCACCGGTCCGGGCAGGTTAACCGCTTTGAGCCCCGACTCGTGATGGTTCCCCAGGTCGTCGATGATGATGCTGATCTGCGGCGGCTGCGCAGCATGTAGAGACGGACCCGCGGACCCCGCGAGCAGACAAACCATGGCCGCAGCGATTCCTTGCCCGGCGCGCGCAAGCGTGCAGCGATCGGTAAAGGCGCGCATGGGAAGCGATGAGGAAGCGTGCGTGGGACTGGAGGCGATCGCGCCGCCCGGGCGGGCGGCGCGGCGCTAAAGAGGTTTAAGCCTAAAGCTGCGCGGCACGCAGGATGGTCAGACCCTTGAGCAGGTTGATCGCCTCGTACAGACCATAGTCGCGCTGCGCCAGCGGGACCTTCTTAGCATCGTCGCTCTTGGATCTGGAATCCCTCTTGCTGCCGGACTCGTCGCGTTCGTCGCCGTTTTCCAGGTGACGCGCCAGATTCGATTCCTTGACCCGGCCGGCGTCACTTGAGCTGTCGGCCATGGAAATCTTGACCCGATCGAGCTTGATGTCGGGCTCGATTCCCTTGGCCTGGATCGACCTACCCGAAGGCGTGTAATAGCGGGCCGTAGTCAGCTTAAGCGCCGATCCGTTCTCCATCGGCAGTATCGTC
Source organism: Gammaproteobacteria bacterium (assembly GCA_041605275.1). Taxonomy (GTDB): domain Bacteria; phylum Pseudomonadota; class Gammaproteobacteria; order HK1; family HK1; genus CAMYJH01. Next base: position 13,817 of record JBFIYQ010000011.1, on the reverse strand, counting down.
TGCACCGATCCCTTGCCGAAGGTCTTGTCGCCCATGACGATGGCGCGCTTGTGATCCTGCAGCGCACCGGCCACGATTTCCGACGCCGAGGCGGATCCGCCGTCCACCAGAACCACCATGGGCGCGCCTTCGAGCACGTCGGTGGGCTTAGCGTTGAATTTCAGCTTGGCGTCGTCGAGCCGGCCTTCGGTGTAGACAATGATGCCTTTTTTGAGAAAAGCATCGCTCACCGACACCGCCGCGCTGAGCACGCCACCAGGATTGCTTCGCAAGTCGAGTACCAACCCTTTGAGCTCACCGCCGCTCGACTTTTTGAGCTTCGCGACTTGGTCGCGAACGCTTTCCCCGGTTCGCGATTGGAACTGGGTAATTCTGAGGTAGCCGTAGCCTGGCTCTATCATTTCGCTTTTTACGCTGGTGATTTTGATCACAGCCCGCGTAATGGTGATTTTCAGCGGCTTGTCTTCACCTTCGCGAACGACGGTGAGAGTGATATCCGTGCCAGGCTTGCCGCGCATAATCTTGACCGCTTCCGCCAGGGTCATTCCCTTGACCGGCGTTTCGTCCAACCGAATGATGAGGTCACCGGCCTCGACGCCCGCCCGCTTGGCGGGGGTGTCGTCGATGGGAGCGATCACCTTAACGAAGCCGTCTTCCATTCCGACTTCAATTCCCAAACCGCCGAATTCACCGCTGGTCCCCGCCTGAAGCTCGCGGTAATCCTCGGGAATGAGGTACGCGGAGTGGGGATCCAGTCCGGAGAGCATGCCCCGAATGGCGTTCTCAAGTAGCGTCTTGTCCTCAACCGGCTCGACGTAGTCGTTCTTAATTTTGGCGAAAATTTCGGTGAAGGTACGCAGGTCCTCCAGCGGCAAAGCCGCGGACTCCGCGTGCCGGTCAGCAAACACACCGTGGCCCACGGTTAGCAGGGCCCCGAGCACAAATCCGACTGCGAGAACAAAAAGACTGCGGTAGGTTGACGTCATTTAAATAATCTCCCGGTGGCCATTGCCTCGAAGTCGGTGGCCAACGACTAGAAATCTAGCATACCTGCGGCCGCTAAGGGCTTACAACTGCGGCCGTCGCCGCCCGGGTGCACCATCCCGCGGGGTTGGAGGGCACGCCGTTGTGCCGAATCTCGAAGTAAAGCGCGGTCTCGGCCTGACCGCCACTGTCGCCTACGGCGGCGATGGTTTCGCCCGCCTGGACCCAGTCACCCACTTCTCGGCTGAGCGTCTGGGCATATCCGTACAGGCTCATATAGCCGGCGCCGTGATCGAGAATGACAAGGAAGCCAAAGCCTCGCAGCCAGTCCGCAAAGGCCACCCTTCCATAAGAAATCGCGCGAACCGGCTCTCCGCGCTTTCCCGATATTACGACGCCCTGCCATTTTAGATCGGCGCCTTCGCGCGGAGTTCCAAAGCGATGTCGGATCCTGCCTCGTATCGGCCAGGGAAGCTTACCCTTGAGTTCGGGAAAAGGTGTTTGCTGAAGTTCGAGCGGAATGCTGAGGTCGGCCAGTTCCTCCTCAAGCTTCTTGATCAGCTCCGTTAGTCGACGCGCGTCCTCCTGCAAACGCGCCATTTGGGATCCGGTTTTCTCGATCCGGAGGTTGAGCTTGGCAACCGCTTGGCGACGCCGGTCGTGCTCGGTTTCCAGGGACGAGGTGGCTTCGGCGTTGCGTTGCTTCAGGCGCTGAAGCTCCCTGGTTTCCTCTCGAATACCCGCTTCGATACGCGCCAGCGCCGCGATCTCCTGGCGCAGCGCCTGAATTCGCCGGGCCCGGGCGCGATTGAAATACTCATAATATGTGAAGGCGCGAGATACGGCGGCAGGGTCTTCCTGATTCAGCAACAGCTTGACCCGGTCCTGACGTCCGAGCACGTAGGCTGCGCGGAGATGCCGTTTAAGCAGCTGGCGCTGGGACTCGACGGAAGCGCTGCGCTCATCGCGGTTGCGTTCGAGGCCTTTAAGGTGCGTACGCCTTGTCGCCAGGCGCGCCTCGATCTCACCCAGCGCGCGGGAAAGATCCGAAATCCGGCGCTCCGCGTGCTGTAGCTCGCCGGCCAGGACGTCACGGTTGCGCCGGTCCGAGCTCAGTCGCTTGCTCATGGCCTTAATCCGTTCGCGCAGCTGGTCGAGCTGCGCTTCGGCTTCCTTGGGATCGCTGGGTAACTCGTCCGCGATCGCCGTGGCGCTGATGATGGTGCAGATAAGGAGCAGCATCACCGCAAGGGCGATCTGGCAGGGAACCGGAATCTCTCGTCTACCCGCTCGCATCGCCCTCGAATCGGTGGGTGAGCGGGTCATCTCAGGTTGGTGCCCGCCCGGGGAGCAGCGAACGGACGTTCGGGAACGGGTCGGAGCGACTCAAGCGTTGGAACCTTGTTCGACCAGGCTTAACGAGATTTGACGCCATTGTCTGGCAGAGCGTGAATTGCCGCAAGCTGATGGCCGACGACTCCGCTGCGCCGCCCCGGCGCATTGCCTGACCCGTCACTTCCCGCTAACCTCGCCTCCGTTCTAAATGAGGGCCGAGCGCACGAAAGGATGATCACCACGCAGCGGGTTTTGGAGTTCTTCAGCAACCATCCGGGGCTTTCAATGGCCTTCCTGCTTATCCTCGGTGCCCTGCTGTGGACGCTGGTTCAGGGAAGAAGCCACGGGGTGCGTAAGGTGAACCCCAGCGATGCTACGCGCCTTATCAACAGCGATGACGCCCTGGTGCTGGATGTGCGCAGCGACATCGAATACAAGCAGGGCCATATAATCAACTCGGTGCACATTCCTCAAAGCTATCTGAACGACCAAATCCAAAAGCTAGAGAAGCACCGGGAACGTCCTATCATTATGGCCTGCAAGGCGGGCAGCGACTCCGCCCGTGTCGGCGCCATGCTGCTGAAGCGGGGATTTTCCAAGGTCTACAGCCTGAACGGCGGCATCGCGGCGTGGGAAGCGGCGAACCTTCCGCTAGTCAAAGGATAATTTGTCAGCAGCGTCGGGGCCGCGGAGCGCGGGCCTTCGTTTACGGGATCGAAAACATGGCCGAATCACCCAGCGACGTCAGCAGTGGTTTTCAGCCGCAGCCGCCGGACGGCGAGTTCATGATCAAGAAGATCTACTGCAAGGACATATCCTTTGAGACGCCGAACTCGCCCGGGATTTTCAGAACCGAATGGAAACCGAACGCGGAGATGCACCTGCAGACTGACGCCAAGGAGGTGGCTCCCGGCGAGTACGAAGTGAATTTGATGGTGACGGTCACCTTGAGCGTGGGCGAGAAAACTGCCTTTCTCGCGGAGGTGAATCACGCCGGCGTGTTCGGGATCACCGGGCTGACGTCCGACGAGAAGGCCTGGACGCTCGGAAGCTACTGCCCCAGCATTCTGTTCCCCTATGTCCGCGAGGTGGTTTCGGACCTGGTCACCCGCGGCGGCTTCCCGCCGTTCATCCTTGCTCCGGTCAACTTCGAAGCGCTCTACAAGAAGCATCTCGCGGAAAATGCTGACGAGCAGCGGGCGGCACGCGATTCAAAATCTTAGGGCAGGGCGGCGTTGTCATGATCCCGCGGCTGCATAACCGGATGGCGCGGGTCCAGCGGGTCCCTGGCGCGGCTCCGAAGGCGCGGCTCACGCAGACGGGAGGCCGCGCGTGAGCCCGGCTGCTCTGCGCGTGGCGGTGCTCGGCGCCGGGTCCTGGGGTACGGCTCTTGCCATCCTGCTGGGTAGAAACGGCCACGCGGTGACGCTCTGGGGCCGGGACCCCTCTGCGATGGCGGAAATTTCGGCCCGTCGGCGGAACGCCCGCTACCTCCCCGACGCGGAGATTCCCCGATCCGTTCAGGCCACCGCTGACCTCGAGGCCGCCCTGGCTGAGGCGGAAGTGATACTGGTGGTGGTCCCGAGCCGCGCTTTCAGGAGCACCTTGGAGCAGCTGGCGACGGCGCGTCCCTCAACCGTCGAGCTGATCTGGGGCACCAAGGGATTTGACCCGCAGTCCGGCGGGTTGCTGCACCAGGTGGCGGAATCAATTCTGCCGCAGGGGTCCAGGCTCGCAGTGCTCTCGGGACCGACCTTTGCCGGCGAAATCGCCGCCGCGCTGCCCGCCGCCGTGACTATCGCATCCAACGAGGGCAATTTCGCCGGGCGCATGGCCGCGATGTTTCACAACCCCCGCTTTCGCGTCTATAGCAGCGACGACATCGTCGGCGTGCAAACCGCAGGCGCGGTGAAGAACGTGCTCGCCGTGGCCGCCGGCATCGCCGACGGGCTGGACTTCGGCGCCAACACGCGGGCGGCGCTGATTACCCGCGGCCTGGCGGAGATCGTTCGCCTCGGCGTGGCTTTGGGCGGGCGCATGGAGACCTTCATGGGGCTCGCCGGGCTTGGCGATCTGGTGCTCACCTGCACCGATGACCAGTCGCGCAATCGCCGTTTCGGTCTGGCGCTGGCGCGGGGGCTCGGCGTCGACGAGGCGGTGGCTTCGGTGGGCCAGGTAGTGGAGGGGGCGGAGACCACCCGTCAGGCCATGGGGGCCGGAAAACGACTCGGCGTCGAGCTGCCCATCGTCGAGCAGGTGTACCGCGTTATCTACGACCATCGTCCGCCGCTGGACGCCGTGAGTGCGCTGCTGACCCGGCCGCCCTCCCAGGAAGGAATTTAGCCGCGCGATCTCGGCCTCAGCGGTTTCGGATCACGAACTTAAGCGCCTCTCTGCGGGCCATGCTCCGCAACGCGTCTTCCACCTCTTCGATAGGACGCTCCCCGCTCAATAGAATCCGCAGATCGAAGTCTTGCTGCGCCAGGAGAATCAGGGCGTCTTTAATGTTGGCGGGGCGGTGATGGTAGACGCCTTTCACCGTCAGCTCGCTGTAGTGCACCCGATGGGTGTCCAAGGTTACCTGGCTGCCCGGCGCGCAGCCGCCGAACAAATTCACCAGTCCGCCGGCACGCACCGACATCAGCGCGTCCTCCCACGCCTTTGGCGATCCGGTGCAGTCGACGGCCAGATGCGCGCCTCTGCCGTCGAGGGTTCGCGCTAGCACCGAGTCGCGCTGGTTTCCGTCGCGCTCGACGCGCACGCAATCCGCCGCGCCCAGCATTTCACCGGCGGTCAATCTTGGAGGATTTGGGTCGGCCAGAATTACCCGGTGCCCGAGCCGCGACAGGGTGGCGACGAATAGCAGACCGATGGGGCCGGCGCCATAGACCACCACTTCCGCCGCGCCTTCGAACGCGCCACGCTCCAGGTCGCAGACTTCAATGCCGTGAAGCACGCAGGCCAGCGGCTCTGTCATGGCGGCTTTCTCGTAGCTCAATCCGGCGGGTATGAGGTGGGTGCTTCGAGCGACAAAGGACGCCGGGACCCGCACATATTCGGCAAAGGCGCCGTTCAGATACTCGAGCTTCTGACACAGGTTTTCCCGCTGGCTCAAGCAGGCTTGGCAATGGCCGCAGGATGCCGAGTTGGCCACCACTACGGCGTCCCCCGGCGCGAACCCTTTCACGCCCGCTCCAGTCTGAGCCACAGTGCCGGCCATCTCGTGTCCAAAGGGCGTCGGCACCTTGAGCATGCGCGGGTGACCCCCACGGAGAAACACCTTGACGTCGGTACCGCACGTCAGCGCGGCGCGCACCTCGAGCAAAAGTTCACCCGGTCCCGGCTGCGGCAGCGGGATTTCGCGGATCTCGATCCGCTCGGGGCCAAGCAGCATTGCGGCGCGCATGGTCGAAGGCACAGAGGCGTTCACCGGGGTCAGGCGAGCGGCGTGAACAGCACCTTGAGCGCCTCTCCGGCCCTCGCCAGGGCGACGCCGCGGTCGAACTGCTCCAGCGGCAGCCTGTGGCTGACCAGGGGCGTGGGGTCGAGGGCACCGGACGCCAGCAGCTCGAACACGGCGGCCTGCTCCTCAAGTCCACCGGAATAGGTGCCGAGCAGGCGCCTCTCGTATTTGAACAGCTCGTTGATGTCGAAGTCCGCCCGTTCACCCTCCCGGGCGTGAGCAAAGATCACCACCGAGCCCCCTCGACGGCTCAGGGCGAGGGCGGTGCGCAGCGTGTCGGCGCCGCCGGCGGTGTCGAATACCGCGTCGACCCCGCGATGATCGCTTCGACGCGAAACCAGCTTCCGGGTGTTCTCGCCCGGAACGCAAGCCTCCGCCGCGCCCAGGGTCAACGCCAGACGGCGTCGTTCGGCCAGCGGGTCGACCACCACCACGTCCACGCCGGGTTTGACCGTCTTGAGCAGCAGCAGGTGAAGCAACCCCATGCTGCCGGCGCCCAGCACCACCGCGGCGCCGTGCTCTGGCAGCCCCGCCCGACGGATGCCGCGCAGAACGCAGGCGGCAGGCTCCAGGAATACCGCCGCCTCGTCAGCGAGGGCGTCGGGGAGACGCCGCGCGGCCTGTCGGACGGCGCGGGGTCGCACCAGTATCAGCTCGGCGAAGCCACCGGGATCGAGAAGATTGTCCTGGAAGGCGGGGCACATGGTTTCGCTGCCGCTGAGACACAAATGACACTCGCCGCAGGGCACGTGATGCGGTACGGCCACCCGGTCTCCCGGCGAGAATCCGGTTACGCCCGCGCCCGCCGTGATGACCTCGCCCACCAGCTCGTGACCCAGCACGCTGCCCGAGGACAACTGACCGTTGTCCAGCTTGAACAAATCGGTGCCGCACAGTCCCACCACTCGCAGCTTCAGCAGCAGCTCATCGCGGGCCGGAGCGGGAACGGGCCGCGTTTCCAGGCGGGTGCGGTCGCCGCCCGTGCAGGCGACAACGCGGTAGCTTGCTCCCACAGCCATTTCCGTCATCGGGGTTTTCAATTACTCGCTAACGGGGGCCAGTATCGGCGCGGCACAGGTCGTTTACAAACCCACTGGCGGAAAGTTCCGTCTGGTGAAAGGCATTTGTGAGTTCCGGTGCCTTCACCCGCTACTTATACTGGGCGCTATGTATTGCACGCTAAAGCGAAACCACTGTCGGAGCCAGCTCGCTATCGGCGCCAGTCCGGGTGTCGCCTCGTGAGCGCGCCGGATCCCGCCGTCGTGGCTGAGGGGCGCGCCCCTAGCGCGAAAGCGCTGTGCGCGTCGATCGAAGCACTCGTCAAGACGCTGCATCCGAATCTACAAGGTCGCGTGCGGGTCGGCATGGACACGACCCTGGAGGGTGATCTCGGCCTGGACAGCTTGAGCCGTGTGGAACTCCTGACCCGCATCGAGCGCGAATTCGGCGCATCGATCTCGGATCGAGAGATGGCCGAGGCGGAGACGCCCCGAGACATCTTAAGGGCGCTGCGTTCCGGCGCGGCAAGAGAAGAAGTCCCGCAGCCCGCGGTGCTGGCGACAGCGCCAGAAGTAGAGTTGGAGGAGAGCGAATCAGCCGTCCAGGATGAGGCGCCGGGCGGCGCCTCGAATCTGATCGACGCGCTGCTCTGGCATGTTCGGGCACACCCCGAGCGTACCCATGTTCACCTTCTCGATGGCGACGAGGGTCCGCAGCGCCTGAGCTACGCTGAGCTGCTCGGCAAGAGTCAGGAGTTTGCCGCGGGGCTCAGCGCCCACGGCCACGAGCCGGGTGAAGCGGTCGCCATCATGCTTCCCACCGGCACCGATTACTTGTCCAGCTTTGTGGCTATTCTTCTTGCCGGGGGCATTCCGGTGCCCATTTATCCGCCGGCGCGCATCGCTCAAATTGAAGATCACTTCCGCCGTCAGGCGGGAATCCTCAGCAACGCGCGGGTAACAACGCTTATTACCTTCGACCAGGCGAAGCAGGTAACGCGCCTGCTCGCTTCGCTGGTGGAAAGTCTGAAAACCGTCGTTACCGCCGACGAGCTCGCGGGGCACGGAACGATCTTGAATATTTCCCCCGTGAGCTCCGACACCATCGCGTTTCTGCAATACACCTCGGGCAGCACCGGCAATCCCAAAGGCGTGGTTCTCACCCACGGTAATTTGATGTCGAGCCTCGACTCCATGCGTCAGGCGCTCGAAGTGACCTCGTCCGACGTTTTTGTTAGCTGGCTTCCGCTCTATCACGATATGGGACTCATCGGGGCCTGGCTCGGAAGCGTGGTCTACGGGTTTCCGCTGGTGCTTATGTCGCCGCTTTCGTTTTTAAGACGCCCCGAACACTGGCTGAAGGCGATTCAGAATTACGGTGGCACCATTTCCGGCGGGCCCAATTTCGCGTTTGAGCTTTGTGTTCGTCGGATCCGGGACGAGGACATCGACGGACTGGACTTAAGCTCCTGGCGTCTGGCATTCAACGGCGCGGAGCCGGTAAGCCCCTCGACGCTGAGGAACTTTATCGAGCGCTTCAAACCGTACGGTTTCGAGCCGCGAGCGCTGACGCCGGTCTACGGGCTTGCAGAAGCCACTCTCGGGGTGGCGTTCACGCCGGTGAACCGCGGTCCTCGAATCGACCGAATCAAGCGCGATGAGCTCGCACGCACCGGAACCGCCGTCCCGGCGGAAACGGATGACCCTGACGTGGCCGAATATGTTTCCAGCGGCGTACCAATCCCGAAGTTCGAAGTTCGCGTCGTCGACGATACCGGCCACGAGGCCGGAGAGCGGCAAGAGGGCGCACTTGAGTTCAAAGGCCCGGCCACCACCAGCGGCTACTTTCGCAATCCCGATCCCACCGAGTCCCTGTTTCATGAAGAGTGGCTGGTGTCCGGAGACCGGGGCTACATCGCCGAAGGCGAGGTCTACGTCACCGGACGCACCAAAGACGTGGTCATTCGGGGCGGGCGCAACATATATCCCTATGAGCTGGAGGAAGGCATCGCCGAGATCGAGGGGGTCCGCCGGGGCTGCGTCGCCGTTTTCGGCGCCACAGAAGCGGAGTCGGGCACAGAACGTCTGGTGGTCATCGCCGAGACTCGTGAAAAAGACGCCGCCCGAAAATCGGCGATGCGAGATGCTATTGGTTCGCTTACTCAAGACGTGCTGGGCATGCCCGCGGACGACATCATGATCGTGCCGCCACGCACGGTGTTAAAAACCTCTAGTGGAAAGATCCGCCGCTCGTCCTTGCGCGAGCTTTACGAGACGGGGCGGCTCGGTCCCCAAGGACGCGCAGTGTGGCTTCAGCTCATAAGACTCGCGCTGATTGGGGTGGCGCCGACAACGCGGCGCTGGCTGCGATCCGCGGGATCGGTGCTGTACGCCGGATACGCGCTCGCGCTGCTCGCTGTCACTGTCGCGGTGACCTGGCCGGCGGTAGTTCTCTCGCGCTCGTCGGAGACGGGGTTTCGCCGCGCCGGCCGCGCCGCGCGGACCCTGCTTCGCCTCGCCCGGGTGCCGCTGAAGGCGACGGGGGTGGACAACGTTCCGGCCGAGGGCGCATTCGTTCTTGTTTGCAACCATGCCAGCTATCTGGACGGACTGGCGCTGGTGGCGTCGCTGCCCCGCCCGGTTTCGTTCATCGCCAAGCGTGAGCTGGCCGGCCCGGGGTTCTCACGTCTGTTCTTGCAAAAGATCGGTGCCCGTTTCGTTGAGCGCTTCGACAAACAGCGCGTGCTCGAAGATGCCCGGGCCGCCGCGGCGGCGCGGGAAAGCGGCGCGCCGCTGGCCTATTTCGCCGAAGGCACCTTTCACCGCATGCCGGGGTTGCTTCCGTTTCAGCTGGGCGCCTTCGCCGCGGCAGTGGAGTCGAACGTCGCCGTGGTGCCGGTGGTCATCAGGGGGACGCGGTCCATGCTGCGGGGCGGTTCCTGGTTCGCCCGGCGCGGCAGCATTCGGATCGAAATCCTTGAGCCGCTGCGCCCGCCATCCGACGCCCGGCGTTCCGGGTGGGAGCGCGCGGTGGCGCTCAGGGACCAGGTCCGTGCCGTGATGCTGCGCCACTGCGGCGAGCCGGATCTCGCCGAGCGTCCCGTGCTCAAGGAGCTGGAAAAGCAAAAACGTAACAGCGAACAGCGCTGAGAGTTTCTACTAAAAGAAATTCAGACGTTCGCTTGCGCGAGTTCAGGCTCGCTGCTTGCTGAGTCGGGATACCGGCGCGTCCCTGATCGGCCAGTGCAGCGCCGCGGCGATCAGGCCGAGAGCCACCGACATCCACCACACAGGATCGTAGGAGCCGGTACGATCGAAGATAAAACCGCCGTACCAGGCGCCGAGGAAACTGCCGAGCTGGTGGCTGAAAAACACGAAGCCGAAAAGCATCGCCATGTAGCGCACACCGAAAATTTGACCCACCAGCCCGCTGGTGAGCGGCACCGTGCCTAGCCAGAGCATGCCGATCACTGCCGAGAAAATTAGAATCGATGCGTCCGATAACGGCACCAGCATGAACAACGTGAAGGTCACCGAGCGGGCGAGATAGAGGCCGCTGAGCACGTACTTCTTGCTGTAACGCCCGCCGAGTACCCCGCAGGTGAACGACCCTACAATGTTGCCCAGTCCGATGACCGCCAGCGCGGCGGCGCCGATGGCGGCGCTGCCACCGTTGTCGAGGATGAAAGCCGGCAGGTGCGTAGCGATGAAGGCCACATGGAAACCGCAGACGAAAAATCCCGCGGTGAGAAACCAAAAGCCCGAGTGGCGTCCCGCTTCCCGCACCGCCTCGGCGATAGACTGATCGCCAATCACACCGATGCCGCTGCTTCCGCTGCGTCCGGCAAAAGCGGCCGCCAGCGGTACGGTGACGCAGGTGATTGACGCAAGAATCAGCAGCGCCGTGACCCAGCCGAATCCGCCCAGCAGCAGGTGACCGGCGGGCACCATGACGAGCTGACCGGAGGATCCTCCGGCGCTGCCGATCCCCAAGAAAAGACTGCGTTTCGCTTCCGGGACGCTGCGGCTGATAACCGCGAGCACCACCGGAAAACCGGTCCCGCTCAAAGCGACGCCGATTAGAAACCCGGCGCTCAGCATCAGCTCGCCCGGAGTGGTCGCCTGTGCCATGAGATAAAGCCCCAGGGCGTAAAGCCCGCCGCACAGGGCCACCACCCGGCCGGGTCCGTAGCGATCGGCGATGGCGCCGGCAAACGGCTGCGCCAGACCCCAGAGCAGGTTCTGCACCGCCATCGCCAGAGCGAAGACCTCGCGCCCGGTGCCCAGGGATTCGGTCACGGGATCAAGAAAGATTCCGAAGCTGGTGCGAATACCGAACGAAAGAACGAGGATGATGACGCCGCAGATCAGGACGACGACGGCGCCTCTCAGAGGAGCGGAACTCACGCTGGGTTTTCCGAAATCAAGATCCGGAGGGCAATGTGGATGGCGGTCATCGTCGGCTTATTCGCCAGCAGCCGTGAATTCGAGGACTGCGCCGGAAGTCTTCGGGAATGGTCTGGGCGCTGATGTCCTCGATGTTGAACTGGCGCAACGCGTCCGTATCCATTCGGAAGCTTTTGGCGTGGTTGGAAAAAATGAGTATGCCATCGGGTGCCATAAGTCGCATGCTGTCTTGAATCAGCTCCACGTGATCACGCTGTACGTCCAGCGTCCGGCGCATGCGTTTGGAATTTGAGAACGTAGGCGGGTCCAGAAACACCAGTTCAAAGGAATCATCCGTTGACGTGCTGATCCATTCGAGACAGTCGGCGCGTATATAGCGATGCTGCGGCGGATTCCAGCCGTTGAGCCTGAGATTTTGTTCTCCCCACTGGCTGTAGGTGGCCGACATGTCCACGCTCAGCGTGCTTCGGGCGCCACCCGCCGCGGCCTGAACCGAGGCGGCGCCGGTATAAGCGAAGAGGTTCAGAAAGCTGCGACCCCTGGCCAGCTCGCGGATCAGCATGCGTATCGGCCGGTGGTCCAGATAGAGTCCGGTGTCGATGCGGTCTTTCAAATTCACCAGCAGCCGGCAACCCGCCTCTTGAACCTCGACAAATTCCTCTGAGGTCGCCATGCGCTCGTACTGGCGTTTTTCGCGCTGGCGCTCGCGCCGCTTGACCACCAGCTTTCGCTCATCTATTTCGAGGATCTTGGGAATGACCGCCAGCGCCGCCGTCAGGCGATCGCCGGCCCTTTTCGGGTCGATGCCTTTGGGCGCGGCGTACTCCTGAACGTGAGCCCAGCGGGATTCACCCTGGTAAATGTCGATGGCAAGAGCGTATTCGGGCACGTCCGCGTCGTAGACCCGGTAGCAGCGGATGTCGTTTCGCTTTGCCCACCGCTTGAGCCTGCGCAGGTTCTTCGCCAGACGGTTGGCAAAATCGGTGGGCCGCGCCGCCGTCGATGCCGCCGGGGAAGGGCGGGCCGTCCGCTCTGGGTCCGGCTGCGGCTGATAGCGCAGCAGCCGGCAGCGAATGGGGCCGTTGAAAACCCGGTGGACGCGCTGCGCCCGTAAACCCAAAGCGTCGATCGGCGCCGACTCTGCCGCGAGAACCGCCACCCGGTAACCGGCGAAGCTCGTTTTAAGCGTCTGCCCAAGCTCACGGTACAGCGGCTCCAGCGCCCGGTCCTTTTCCAGGCGCTCGCCGTACGGCGGATTGGTGACCACCAGGCCGTCGCCGCCGGGCGGTGTTTCAAGGGCTGAAAGCGAGCGCGTCTCAAGCAGTACCCGTTGCTTCAGTCCGGCGCGGGCAAGGTTCAGCTCCGCGGCCGCAATCGCCTTGGCGTCAGCGTCGTACCCTATGATCGAACCCTCGAAATCGGGCGCCTCGGTCTCGATTCGCTGCGCTTCTTGGCGCAGGCGCTGCCACAGAGCCTCATCGTGCTGATCCCAGCGAGTAAAACCAAAATGATGGCGCAGGCCCGTCGGGGGTAAACTCACCGCCATCCAGGCCGCCTCCACCAGGAAGGTCCCCGATCCGCACATGGGATCGATGAAAGTCCCGCCGCCGGCGGCGATTTGCGGCCAGCCGGCGCGCATCAGGATGCCCGCCGCCAGGGTCTCTTTGACCGGCGCGGCCAGGGGACGTACCCGGTAACCGCGCCGATGCAGGGGTTCCCCTGAAAGACTGATACTCACCGTCACCCGTTCGCGCTCGGCGAACACGTGGACCCGGATATCCGGATTCTTCACGTCGACGGACGGACGCGCGCCGGTGGCGGCGCGGAACTGATCGACGATGGCATCCTTGACCTTGAGCGCGGCAAAATGGGTGTGCTCAAAAGCCGATTGACGACTGACAAAGGTCACCGCAAGGGTTCTGGAGGGGTCCAGATGCTCCCGCCAGAGGATCCCGCTGACGCCCTCATACAGAGCCTCCGGCGTGGCGGCGGTGAAGACGCCAATCTGAAGCAGAACGTGCTCCGCGAGCCGGGACCACAGGCAGGTTCGATAGCCGGTCTCTAGGGAGCCGCGGAAGCTGACCCCGCCGGGACGACGCCTGGGCGAAGCGGCGCCGAGGCCCTCGAGCTCGGCTTGGAGCAGGTCCTCGAAACCCCGCGGGGCGCTGGCGAAGAAGCGCAGACTCAAGAGCACTCCCCAGCCCCCGCCAAGGCGCCCGCAGCCCCGTTTGAGGGCTGGAGGGTGCTATCAGAGGGATAAAAATTCGCAATTGTGGACTGGTTCAAAAAACGTTTCCTTCGAATCTGGTGAAATTACGAGGGTAAAAAACAACCGGAGTGTGTTTTTCATGCCGAAACTCTCGTTTGATCGCGCCAGCGACGACTCTCTCGGCGGCCGCCTGACCCGTCGGCGGCTGGACAAAGGCCTGACCCAGCATGAGCTGGCGGCGGCGGTGGGCACCAGCCAGGCCGTGGTCCAGCGCATCGAGACCGGAAAGTGTAAGCATCCGCGCAACATCGATGGAATCGCGCGGGTTCTGGACGTCAGCCCGGCGTGGCTGATGTATGGTGTAGAGCACGTGGACGGGCTCGAATACGATGCCATCGAGACCGCCCGGGTGTGGTCCGGT
>JBFIYQ010000010.1:0-16726 GCA_041605275.1 Gammaproteobacteria bacterium | reverse complement strand
GCCTGCTCAGCGCGCTGCTGAAGCTTTTCGTAGGCCGACACTCGGTCTTCTCTCTGCTCGTATTTGCCCTGGCAGAAACTCGCGGCAATCACCGCGTTGCGTTCCTGTGGTGTCGCCGGCCCGAGACGCGATGAAGGCGGACGGATCAGCGTGCGGTCGACCATGCTCGGTACGCCCTTGAGATCAAGCGTGGAAACCAGCGCCTCTCCGACGCCGAGCTCGGTGATGGCCTGCTCGGCTTCGAAGGACGGATTCTGGCGAAAAGTCGTCGCCGCTGCCCGCACCGCTTTACGATCCCGCGGCGTAAATGCGCGCAGCGCATGCTGAATGCGGTTGCCCAGCTGTCCAAGAACGTCTTCAGGAATATCCAAGGGGTTCTGCGAGACGAAGTAGACGCCCACACCCTTCGAGCGAATCAGCCGCACCACCTGTTCCACCTTCTGTATCAGCGCTTTGGGCGCGTCATCGAACAGCAGATGCGCCTCGTCAAAAAAGAAAACGAGCTTCGGCTTGTCGGGATCGCCGACTTCCGGAAGCTCTTCGAACAGCTCTGAGAGAAGCCAAAGGAGAAAGGTCGAATACAGCTTCGGCTGCTGCATCAGCTGGTCCGCCGCGAGGATGTTGATATTCCCGTACCCGTCCTTGTCACGCTGCATGAGATCGGCCAGATCGAGAGCGGGCTCGCCGAAGAACTTGGCTCCGCCCTGCTGCTCCAATGTCAGCAGCCGTCGCTGTATTGCTCCGACCGAGGCCTTGCTCACGTTGCCGTACTCGATGCTTAGATCGGAAGCGTTCTCGGCGACGAAGTTCATCATCGCGCGGAGATCCTTGAGGTCGAGCAGCAGCAGCCCGCTGTCGTCGGCCACCCTGAACGCAATGTTGAGCACGCCTTCCTGAGTGTCGTTAAGCTCGAGCAGACGGGTCAGAAGCAGCGGTCCCATTTCAGAAATGGTGGTGCGTATAGGATGTCCCTGCTTGCCGTACATATCCCAGAATACGGTTGGGAACGGACGCAACTTGTATTCACTGAAGCCGATGGTCTCGGCGCGCTCGGAAAGCTTCGGATGCGGCGACCCCGCCTGGCTCATGCCGGAAAGATCGCCTTTGACGTCGGCCATGAAGACCGGGACACCACGCCCCGAGAATCCCTCGGCAAGAATCTGCAGTGACACCGTTTTTCCCGTGCCCGTTGCCCCGGCGATGAGGCCATGGCGGTTGGCGCGCTTCAGCATCAGGTGCTGGGGCGCCGCACCCTTGCCAAGAAAAATGCTCTGCTCGTTCATCATGCTGTTCTCAGCGTTCGCGATGACCCGCGTATGGTTGCTCCCATCGACTGGTTAAAGGTATAAGCTGCGCCGATCGCGAAATCCGCGGTCGGTGGACAAGGACGTAGGCTAACTTCGACGTCTGAGCGCCACAAGCCAATGGCCGGAGTCAAGCGCGGGGGAGGGGGCAAAATTTACAAATCTTCACCGGCGTCCGCGACGCGCGACGCCGGTGGACATCGGGCGCCTGTCTTTCCATCGAATCGCTTGATTCCTGAGTATTGCATCGGGAGGGATCTATTCGGGTTGGCGCTGACTTTTGTTCCCAATATGTTAGCTGGATCTCAGTTTTAACCGGGAAAAACGCCTAAATTGCGCGGGTCGGTTTTGGTGTGGGAAAACGCGGCGCCGCCGGTGAATTCTGGGCGGCCTGGCCAACCCATATCCAAGGCCGTCTCGCGCGCGACACACGGAAATCCAAGGGTGCAGCAATGGAAACGATGTCGAGAAATCGAATTCTTCTGGCAAGCTCCGTTTTAGGGCTCGCACTGGTCGTCAGCGGCTGCAGCACGATGCAGCCGAAATTCAACAGCGCCGTCGAGAGCGTCAAGTCATTCTTCAGAGGCGACGGCGCCTCAAATCAAAAGCCTGCGGAGCCCTCGAGCGAGGCGGAAGCGATGTATGACGCTGCCCACCGGGCTCGTGCCGACGGCAGGATCGACGAGTACGCCAGCCGCCTCGAAGCTGCCGCGAATCTCGGGCATCCGGCGGCCGCATACGAGATTGGTATCGCCTACACCCAAGGCCGCCAGGTGCCCAGGGATCCCGGCACGGGAGCGCGCTATATCAATCGATCGGCGGACCTGGGTGACCAGCGGGCGCAATACCTGGTCGGCGCCAATTTCATGACCGGCAGCGGGGTGAAAAAGGATCCCAGGCGAGGGGTCGCTTTTCTTGCCCGCGCCGGTGAGCAGGGCCACGTGCAGGCCCAGTATCTGCTGGGAGTGGCCTACGCCGACGGAAACGGGGTGGCCAAGAACCCCGCCTGGGCGGCGCGCTGGTACGGCAGAGCCGCCCGCGGCGGCCACGTGGGCGCCCAGTACGCCTATGGCGTTATGTATGGGTCCGGTCTGGGTCTGCCCAAGGATGATCTCAAGTCCTACTACTGGATGACGCTGGCCGCATCAGGCGGGCACGAGAAGGCAGGCGAGGTGGCGATGAAGATCGCCGAGCGTCTGTCCAACGAGCAGATATCGCAGGTCGAAGCAGACGCAAAGAAATTCGTGCCGAAAAGCTACGCTTCGCTTACCGACCCGGCGACGGTCATGTTCGTGCAGTACGCCCTGCGCGATATCGGCTATGACGCCGGACCCGTCGACGGAATGCCCGGGAGGATGACGCGCAAAGGAATCAAGGCTTACGAGGAGGCAAGTAATCTACCGGTCAACGGGCAGATTTCCGTCTTGCTGATCGACGGGCTGGTCCAGAGCACGTCCAAATAGATTTCGCGGCGTCCAAGCCCGGCGCCAGGGAGATCCCGATTCAACGAAAACGGCGGCACTTTTCCGGTGCCGCCGTTTGTATTTTACGGGCTTGCGAAACGGATCAGCTTCCGCCGGGCATCGAATCGCCTAATGCTTCCTCGCTTTGGCCGGCCTGAATCTTGTCCGCAGCTTCGGCAACTGCGCTGGCGGTATCCTCGCTGATTTCGACCTCCGCCTGGCGTGCGACCTCCGTGACCACCTCTGGAGTGATCGACTTGTTGGCCTTGGCGGCGAGCGCCGCCGCCGCTTTGTCGATTTCATTGGATTCAACGGCCTCGGTGAAGTCAGCGATATGTCCGACCATGGAATTGGGTGAAGCGTTTTCCCGCGCCGTCGACGACGCGTGAGCGGCATTCAGTGACCCCAGCGCCGCCGCGCTGATGCCGTTCTCGGAAGCGTCGCCGTCGAGGGATGGCGCGCCGGGAGGATCCGAGCGGCCGTTTCCTTCTTCCTCGCCTCTGGCATGACGGTGGCCGTGGCCCTTGGCGTGGCCACGCCCGTGCCCCTGACTGTGGTCGTGGCCGTCTATGTGTTCGAGACCGTTTTCATGGCCGTGGCCGTGGCCCTTGGCATGGCCGCGAGCCTTGCCCGCGCCGGCCACGTCGCCGTGAGCTCCCTTGTTGCCGCCACCGTGACCGCCGCCGCGACCACCGCCGCCTTTACCGCCTCCGTTTCCACCCCCGTTGCCGCCCTTGGCGAACGCGGCATTATCAGAGACATATACTCGGACGCCGTCGTTCACTACCGCCCCGCCAAGAAATCCAGCGATGACGGCGGCCGCGGTCAGGGTGCGGATTGCGAAGGGCCGCGATTCGCGGCTGGGGATGCACTCGGTTTCTCTGTTCAATTTCTTTCTCATCGTCCGGACCCTCCTCGAGAGCCCTGATAATTACGGAAACCACCGGCTGACGGCGCATCACGAGCATTTCCGACTGAAAACCCGAACGCGCCTCGCCTCGGCGCGAAGACTAATCTCTGGGCGTGCTCAAAGTAAAAAGAACTAATCGGGTTTAATCTTCTCGCTGGTTGCGGGATCAATTTCGCAGCGGGCGCCCGGTGGTGAGCATGTGCTCGATGCGCGCCACCGTTTCCGGCGTGTCGCAAAGCGCGATGAATATTTCGCGCTCCAGCGCCAGCAAGTCGTCCTCGCCCATCTGCTCGCCTTTACTCCGATCTCCTCCGCAGAGTACTCGCGCGAGGTGGCGGCCGACTACCAGATCGTGGGGGGTGGTGATGCCTTTCTGGTTGAGATTCTCGAGGATCTCAAGCATGGCGTTAAGACCTTCCGGGCCGAGCGCGGTGAACAGGGGTTTATCAGGCGGCGAATAGTCCTTCGCCATTTCCAGCGCCCGGGCCTTGGCTTCGGCCAGCAGTCGATCGCGGTTCATGCTGAAGCGGTCATGGTCTTCGAACAGGCGCAGGGGTCTGGCTTCCAGCGGCGAGGCCGCGGTCTTGCCCATGCCGATGATGGAAAATACCTCGAGGGCGCCTTTTAGGGCCTCATTGATGTCCTTTGCATCGCGGGTCCAGCGATAAAGCATCTGCTTGCATCCACCTCCCGACGGCACCAGCCCTACCAGCGTCTCCACCAGGCCCATATTGCTGTTGGCGTGGGCCTGAAGCGCGTCGCAATGGAGGAGCACTTCAAACCCACCGCCTAACGACATGCCGGCGGGCGCAGCGACGACGGGAAACGGCGCGTAACGACAGCCAAGACAGGCGGACTGAAATGCGTCCAGGGCGCCATCCAGGCGCGCCCAGGCTTTTTCTTTGGCCGCCGACAGCGCGAATTCCAGATTGAATCCGACCGAGAAGTGCGGCGCGTCGTTGTGAATCAGCAGCGCCTGAAATTCTTCCTTGACAATATGGAGCGCCTCGGCGACAAGCGCCATGGACTCGGGACTGAGGGCGTTGGCCTTGGTGTGAAACTCAACACAGGCCACGCCGTCGCCGACGTCCCATAAGCTCGCGGCGTCGTTGGAGGCAACGGGTTGTTGGACTCGCGAGATATCTCCGAGACGCACCACTCCCGGCGCGCGCTCCACCGCCCGGTAATCCCCGGACCGGGTAAGACGTTCCAGCCGACCGTCTACGGCGCGGTAAAAGCTGCCGCCAGCGACCCGCTGAAGCGCTTCCGGGACCCTTAAGCCGTCGGCCCCGATTTTTTCTCTGAACCATCCCGGACCCAGATCATCGATCATTTCAAAAGGGCCCTTGTTCCAGCCATAGCCGAGCTTCATCGCCTCGTCCACGGGCAAAGGGTCGTCGGCGACTTCCGGTATCAGCGAGGCGGCATATGTCAGCACCTTCGACAGCACCCGCCAGGAAAAGCGACCGAACTTATCCTCGTGCGACACCAGCGCCCGCAACCCATGGGCCTCTCCGGCGGCCGCCGCGTTCAGAACCGGGCGCTCCGCGGGACGGTATTCGCCGCTTTTTAAATCGATGGCCTCGCGCAGACGCTCGCCGTTGATATTCCGCTCGCGATAGAAACCGCCTTTGCCTTTGTTGCCGGTGTAGCCCTGATCAATCAGGCTGGAAATTAAAGGAATCCCGCCAGCGACATCGTGAAACGCATCCTCCGGGGGCAGCGCCGATTCAAGACTAGACGCCACATCCACCATGAGGTCGAGACCGATGAGATCATAGAGCCCGAACACTCCGGTCTTGGGGATCCCCATGGGCCGCCCCATGAGGGCATCGGCTTCCTCGACTCTAAAGCCCGCTTCGGCCGCCTCCACGATGCCCACCTGAAGCGCATAGACGCCAACCCGGTTGGCCAGGAAGCCCGGCGTGTCCCGGCAGGGAACGACTCCCTTGCCGAGCATGTGGTCGCAAAAGCGCGACAAAGTATCGATCACTTCCGATCTCGTTTTAGGCCCCGCGACTACCTCGAGCAGGCGCATGTAGCGCACGGGATTGAAAAAATGGGTGATGCAGAAGTTTTGAGCCAGCCCCTCGGACATTTTTTCCGTCAGCATCGACAAGGGAATAGTGGAGGTATTCGAGGACACCATCGCGTCCGGTTTGCGCACCGCGTCGATTTTTTCGTAGAGCGCATGCTTGACGTCAAGCCGTTCCACTACCGCTTCTGCAATCCAGTCCGCGTCGGCGATGAGATCGAGGTGATCCTCGATATTGCCCGGAGTAATGAGGTCTGCATTACTCCGTTGCATAAATGCGGGCGGCTGTGATTTGAGCAAGCGCTGAATCGCGCCTTCTGAGATGACGTTTCGGTTATTCGCGCCAGGAGGCACGATATCCAGCAGAACGACGGGCACGCCGGCATTGGCCAGGTGGCTTGCGATGCCCGAACCCATGGTGCCTGCGCCGACGACGGCAGCTTTCCTGATTTTTTTCAATTTTGACCCTTTCGAAATTCAGCGTGCGCGATATGCGCAATGTAAGCCGGTAGAGGTTAGAAAACGAGCCAGACAATTGCTTCCGCCACGCACGCCGGCTTTTCCTCACCCTCAATCTCCACCGTCAGCTTTTCGATCATCTGAACTGCGTTACGAATTTTTTTGACGGCGATAAGTTCGGTATGCCCGCGCACCTGGGAGCCGGCGCGCACGGCGTTGGGGAATCTGAGTTTGTTTAGACCGTAATTGATGCTGCTCCTGACGCCGGGATAAACGGGCACCCCGTCGACCGCGTTTCTACGCATTTGCGGATAGAGCGAAATAATCAGGTAGCCGTGGGCGATGGTCGCCCCGTAGGGAGATTCTCTTGCCGCGCGCTCCGGGTCCGTATGGATCCATTGATGGTCGTCGGTCGCGGCGGCGAAGGCGTTGATCTTTTGCTGGTCAACGGTGATCCAGTCACTGGTAAAAATCTCCGTCCCGATTCGAGATTTCAGATCTGCAAGTACACTCTGCTGCGACATGATCGATGGTTTGACCGTTGTTGGATGTTGATTGGCCGCCAAAGCTTGATAATTTGCCCGATTTTTCTGGAGCGCACTTTCATCCCGGGCGCGTCCGAATTTATCAGATACTCGAGAGAATAGAACGAGTCGGCCGCCTGCCCCCGACCACGGTCCCGCTGATGTCTTAGATGCAGCCAGGTATCGGAAAGACCGTCTTGGGCGCTCAAAAAAGCTGACGCCGCTGTCGTTTATCGATGTCCCGCGCGGCATCGCAGTGCGTCAAACCAGGTCAAAGGCGGGAAGACGCAAAGCATCGTGACGGCCCCAGCAATTGTCGAAAAGCTCTGCCTCTTATACCGCAGGCAGTATGGCGGTATTGTACAGATCAGGTTCCGTGCCCGGCGATGACGATTATCCGATGAGCCTCTCCGGACTCAACGACGAATTCAGCCCGTCAGCTGGCGCAGGCTTGAGCTGTTTTCTGCTCACCCGGCAGTGGCGCGACGGCCCGGAAGGACTCGAGCTCAGCTTTTGGGCCCGTTCGGAGGAAGGTCCGGTGCGCATTCTCGTTCGCGGTGAGCGGGCCGTGTGTTTTGTCGAGCACCAGGCGCACGTGGATTCGAGTATAGAGCCTGGCGTGAGCTACGAGAGGAAGCCGCTTGATCTTCGTACCATGGACGGTAAGTCGGTGGACGGGCTCTATTTTCGCTTTCAGCGGGAACTGCTTGCGGCCAAACGCGCGCTCAAGTCCGAAGGGGTTCGGCTTTACGAGTCGGATCTGAAACCCAGCGATCGTTTTTTGATGGAGCGATTCATTACCGCCGCTGTCGAGGTCAAGGGGAAGCCGGAGCAGAGGGGCGGTTTCCTCCAGTTCGTCGATCCGGCGATGCGCGCAGCGCATTTCACCCCGACGCTTAAAACCGTGTCGGTGGACATCGAGACGGAAGGACTCGACGGTCAGCTTTACTCCATCGCCGCCAGCGGCGTAGAGGCGCCCCGCGCGTTTCTTGTCTCCGATCGGCCGGTGCGATCAAGCGGTGTCGAGGTGGCGTGCTTCAACAACGAGCGCGTCCTGCTGGAGGCTTTTTTCTCCTGGCTGACCAGCGCCGATCCGGACGTATTGATCGGCTGGAACGTGGTGAATTTCGACCTGGACTTTCTCGAGCGCAGGTGTCGCGATCTGGGCTTGAGCTTCGCCATGGGCCGCGGCGGCGAGCGCGCCACAATACTTCCGGCGGGAGGACCGGGCGGAACCCAGATCGCGCGACTGCCCGGGCGCGTGGTTCTGGACGGCATCGATGTGTTGCGCGCTGCGTTTTGGACCTTTGACAGCTTCGAGTTGGAGACCGTGGCGCAAGAGCTCCTTGGGCGCGGTAAACGAATCCACTCGGAACATGATCGCGTGGCCGAAATTGCGCGCCTGTATCGACAGGATCCGGCAAGGCTCGTCGAGTACAACGTGGAAGACTGCGTTCTCGTCGAGGAGATCTTCGCCAAAGCCGATCTGATTAACTTTGCCGTACGACGCTCCGAGCTCACCGGTCTCGCCCTCGATCGGCTGGCCGGATCGGTGGCGGCTTTCGATCATCTTTATCTGCCCAGGCTGCACCGCAAGGGCCGCGTCGCAATTGACATGGAGGATGTAGAGAGCGGCGAGGGTAGCCCAGGCGGATACGTTATGGATTCGAAGCCGGGCATCTACGACAACGTGCTGCTGCTGGATTTCAAAAGCCTTTACCCCAGCATTATCCGTACCTTCGCCATCGACCCCCTCGGGCTCGTCGCGCCGGGCGACGATCCCATTCCCGGATTCTTGAACGCCCAGTTCGCCCGCGAAGGCGCTATTCTGCCTGAGCTCATCGAAGAGCTGTGGCGGGCCCGGGACGAGGCCAAGCGCCGCCAGGACGCGCCACTTTCGCAGGCGGTCAAGATTCTGATGAATTCGTTCTACGGGGTGCTCGGCACCCGAGCGTGCCGTTTCCACGATGCCCGCCTTGCCAGCAGCATCACCCGCCGCGGGCACCAGATAATTCGCGAAAGCCGCGATTTCATCGAACAGGACGGGCTCCAGGTCATTTACGGGGATACCGACTCGTTGTTCGTCCTGCTGGGAGAGGGGGTCACGGAAGCGGAGGCGCGGGACCGCGGGGCGCGCGTTGCGACCGAGCTAAGCGCATGGTGGCGTCGTCGCGTGCGCGAAGAATTTCGCCTCGAGTCGTTTCTAGAGCTCGAGTTCGAGACACATTTCCTGCGGTTTCTCATGCCTACCATCCGCGGAGCGGATACGGGCAGCAAGAAGCGCTACGCGGGGCTGGTGCGTATGCCTGGAGGAGAAAAGCAGGTTGTTTTCAAAGGTCTCGAGAGCGTGCGCACTGACTGGACGCCGCTGGCGCGGCGATTCCAGCGAGAGCTTTACCGCAGAGTGTTTTTGAACGAGCCCTACGAAGAATTCATCAAGGAAACCCTGGATGCGCTCATGTCAGGGCAGCTAGACGATGAGCTCGTCTACCGCAAGCGCCTGCGCCGTCCCTTATCCGAGTACACCAGGAATGTACCGCCACACGTGCAGGCGGCGCGACAGCTTGAGAACCCGGGACGATGGGTCCGCTACGTCATCACCAGCGCGGGCCCACAGCCGGTGACCGGCGACATTCCCAGGCCCGACTATGCCCACTACCGCGACCGCCAGCTGGCGGCGGCGGCCGACGGCATCCTGCACTTTCTCGGCACCAGCTTCGACGCCATTACCGACAAGCAGCTGGCGATGTTCGATTAACTGGTAGGTCGGCACAATACGCTTCGCTATTGCGCCCTACGGGCTACAGCGGGCTTTGATTCAGTTCGCGTCACGCATTACGCGTTGTGGGAGCGAGCGCAGCTCGCGATTCTATAAATCAGGTGGTTCGGAAAACGTCGTCGGTCAGCAGCGGTACTCCACTCCCTGCCGCTCCAGCATCCGCAGCAGGCTTTCCCATTCGAAATCGCCGTAGTCGGTTGCGTACTGATTTGTTTCCATCATTTCGAATGTCGCCCGCTGCACGTCGTCCCGGATCATGACCAGCGGCTCGTTCAGCGCCGCCGCCGCGGTCTGAATCTGACACGACTGCTCTAGGTGGTACATTCGCTTGAACGCGGACGGAATGCTCTCTCCGAGGGTAAGTAAACCGTGATTGCGCATGATGATGTTGTTGGCCTTGGCGCAGCTTTGCCCGACTACTTCGCGCTCTTCCAGCGTGCCGGGTCCGCCGTAATCGTGGTAAGCGAGGTCATGAATGACGACCAGCGAGTGCTGGCTTATGGGAAGCAGCCCGCGCTCAGCAATGCTCACCGCGATCCCGGCCCGGGTGTGGGTGTGCATGACGCAGTTGACGTCGGGGCGCGCAAGGTAAACGCCGCTGTGAATGTTGAAGCCCGCTCTATTGAATCGCTTGGGGTCGCCGACCACGTTTCCGTCAAAATCCATCTTCACCAGACTCGACGCCGTGATCTCGTCGAACAGATCGCCGTAGCGGTTGATGAGAAAGGTGTTCTCTTCTCCCGGAATCCGCGCGGACATGTGGGTATAAACAAGATCCGTCATTCTCAAGTAATGGAGAATGCGATACAGCGCCGCCAGGTTGCAGCGGGTCTCCCATTCTGCCTCGCTTACATCGGGCGCGGATTTCAACTCTGTTACTGCCATCTAAGTCTCCCGGCGACCAGGCGTATGAGCACTGGACGCTGAATTCTCGAAAGCGAACGTTGCGAAAAAATAAAGCGGAGAGTCGTTCGCGGGTTCGTTCCGAGGCTAAGCGTCACCGAATTGGCTCGGCGTTTCAACCTGGGCCCGGCGCGCCGCGAACAGCAGGCAATGCACGCCGCTTGGGCCAAAGCCCGCGCGTCAAGCAACCCCGTGGATCATATCCGCGAGCAGCCTGATTCCCGGCTCGATGCGATCGACGGGAACGGAGGAAAATCCGAGCCGGAAAAAATTTCGGGGCGGGCGCTCGCTGAGAAAAAAAATGTCTCCGGGCTCCAGCAGTACGCCCCTGGCGGCGGCGATTTTGCTCAGCTCCCGGGCATCGAGCGATTCCGGCCCCCTGACCCAGTATGCGGTCCCGCCGAAAGCGGGCATCTGGGACGATTCCGGCAGGTGCGAAGCCAGCGCCTCGCCCATGGCGCGCCAGCGATCCTTGTAGGCGTGACTCAAGCGCCGCACCAGCGAATCGTGGTGACCTAAAGACAGGAAGAGCGCCACCGCGCGCTGGTTGTTTGCCGGTGGGTGTCTGAGCATCAGCCGGCGCAGGGCGCGGGCTTCGCGGATAAGCGATTTAGGGCCCACCATGAATCCCAGCCTTAAGCCCGGCGCGATGGTTTTGGATAGGCTTCCCACGTAAATAACGCGGTCACTGTGGTCTAGGCTTTTCAGCGCCGGCGTCGGTTGACCGACGTAGTTTGTTTCGCTTTCGTAGTCGTCCTCAATGATGACGAAATCGTCGTTCACCGCCCTGGTCAGAAGCTCCTGACGGCGCTGGAGCGAAAGCGTCACCGTGGTCGGATGCTGGTGACTCGGGGTGATGTACACGTAGTCGCACTGCCCTAAGCTGTCGTTAATTACCAGTCCTTCGCAGTCGACCGGCAGCCGGACGACATTCTGCGTGTTCATAAGAAAGATGTTGCGCGCGTCGGGGTAGCCGGGATCTTCCATCCCCACCGCACTACCGGGACCGAGCAGCAGCGACGCAATCAGATAGAGAGCGTGCTGGGCTCCGACGGTTACCAGAATCTCGTCCGGGGACGCCCACACGCCGCGTCTCGGTAACACCCGGGTGTGAAGCTGCTCGATGAGATCCGGATCGTCGCTGTCGATGCGGTCGCTGGCCCAGCTCTTCACCGCGTTCACGGTAAGCGCCCGGCGACTGCACTCGCGCCACTCCGAGAGTGGAAACAGCGCCAGATCGAACTGTCCATAGATGAACGGATACGGGTAAGACTGCCAGTCGTCCGGCTTTACAATGTTGCGCTGGCGGCTGGGAGAGGACTTGAGGCGCGAATCCCAGGCGGGTCCGAAGATGTCTTCGCTTTCCGGCTCCACCACGGTCTCGACCCGGCCGCCGAGGATGTCCTCGTTAACGTAGTAGCCGCTGCGCTCCCGGGAACTCAGGTAGCCTTCATCCACCAGTCGCTGGTAGGCGAGCACCACGGTGTTCCTGGCGACGCCCAGCTGTCGAGCGAGCTGACGGCAGGACGGCACCGCGCTGCCGGCGGGGATATGGCCGTCGAGGATCGCCCTCACCATCATCTCCCTCACCTGGCTTTGAAGGCTGCCGCCGCTGTCGGGAGAAAGATGGAACAGCTGGTCCCGCATGGACTGGTCTAATGGGATGACCTGAACTGACACTAGGTCGCTGGATGAGGTTGAGTCTATTGTGTAGGACTTATGGGTACAACCGGACCCCGAATCGGCGTCCCGATGGGGCCAGATCCCCGGTAGGCCCGAAATTTCAACACGCTCCGGCACACGCCTCGAGATGAAATCCCAGGGAATCGCCATGAAATTCGCCGCCAATACCCTCGAGTACTACTGGATGCCGTTCACCGCCAACCGCGACTTCAAGGCGCATCCACGCCTGTTCGTCCGCGGGGAGGGGGTGTTTTACTGGAACCACCACGGGAACCAGGTCATCGACGGGTCCTCAGGCTTGTTCTGCGTCGCCGCCGGACACGGGCGCAAGGAGATTGCCGAGGCGGTCTACAACCAGCTGCTGGAGCTGGATTACGGTCCCCCATTCCAGGGCGGCCACCCGCCGCAATTCGAGCTTGCCCGACGGGTTGCCCAGCTCACCCCGGAAGGCATCGATCGGGTGTTTTTCGGCAACTCAGGCTCCGAGGCTGTAGATACCGCGATCAAAATTTCGCTGGCCTACCACCGAGCCCGGGGCGAAGGCACGCGCATGCGTTTCGTCTCCCGGGAGCGCGCCTATCACGGCGTGAACATCGGCGGCACCTCGCTGGCCGGCCTGGTGAAAAACCGCGAGGCCTTCGGCGTCGGCATGGCGGGAGTCGCCCATATGCGCCACACCTGGCTTCCGGAAAACTGCTTCACCAAAGGTCAACCCGAGCACGGCAAAGAACTCGCCGGCGATCTGGAGCGCATCGTCACTACCTACGGTCCGGACACGGTGGCGGCCTGTTTCATCGAGCCCATCGCCGGATCCACCGGCGTGCTGGTGCCGCCTAAAGGCTATCTGGAGCGCATCCGGGAGATCTGCGACGCCTACGGCATCCTGCTGGTGTTTGACGAGGTCATCTGTGGATTCGGCCGCATGGGCACGCCGTTCGCGTCCCAGGCCTTCGACGTCAAGCCGGACATCATGACCATGGCAAAGGCGCTCACCAACGGCAATCAGCCCATGGGGGCGGTGGCGGTGAACGATCACGTCTACGACACCATCATGGACGCGGCGCCGGATGGCGCCATCGAGTTTTTCCACGGTTATACCTATTCGGGTCACCCCGCGGCGTGCGCGGCGGGTATCGCCACCATGGATATTTACGAGAAGGAAAAACTTTTCGATCGCGCCGCCGAGCTGTCGCCGTACTTCCTCGATCAGATTTTTTCATTGAGCGACGTGCCCGCTATTACCGATATTCGAGGTTACGGCATGCTCGCCGGATTTGACGTGGCGCCGGAGGGCGGGCCGGGCAAGCGCGGATATCAGGTGCAGAAAGATCTCTTCGAAGCGGGTCTGCACATCAAGATGACCGGCGACTCGGGGATCGTAGCGCCTCCGCTGATCGCGGAGAAAGCCCACGTGGATCAGATCTGCGACATTCTGAGGAAGGTTTTGAGCAAGTACTGATCAAAAAACGCTATTGCAGCGGGATTTGAGCAGCTTTGATTCGAGCCGGGTCTCGGTGCGAGTTGACATCCTTACCCCCCGATGCTCCAATCTTCGGCATCAATTTGACAGCGCAAAAATCAATACAAAGCGCTGAACGGATGGAGGAATTTGCCCACCGCCGCGGTCGCGGCCCTCGCCCGGCTTGAAATCCCGCCCAACCGGCGATTTCCGGGCGATTTCACCGCGCTGACTCTGTTTGACTGCAGAGCCGGGTCGCGGGAGCGCGTACCCGTAATCCCGGTTTTGTTCAAATTTGGTACGGCGCATCGCACACGCATGCGCCGTTTAAATAACGACAATGATTTCGGAAGTGAGGAGGAGACCTGGAAATGCGTAATCGATTGTTGAGTGTAATCGGAGTCTTTATTGCAACGACTCTGTTCATGAGCGGCGCGATGGCCAAGACGGTCATTCGCGTCCAGTCCGTCATCCCTGCCAAGGCCGACGAAGTGGTCATGCTGGAGGAGTTCGCGGCCGACGTCGCCGCGCTCACCAACGGTGAGGTGGAAATCAAAGTATTGCCCGCCGGCGCCATTGTCGGCGTGAAAGAAACCCTCGAAGCCGTCGACAAGGGCCTTATTGAAGCCGGTTTTGCCTGGACTCACTACTGGTCGGGCTATCATCCGGCCGCGATGCTGTTCGGCTCACCGGTGGCTGGCGCCGGTGTCGGCATCGACAACATCGCCTTCGTTTCCTGGTTCCTCTACGGCGGCGGCAAGGAACTGTACGACGAGCTGTGGAAAGAGATGGGCATGAACATCAAGGGATTCATGCTGCAGCCGGTGGGACCGGAAGCGCTCGGCTGGTTCAAGGAGCCCATCAACAGCATGGCAGACTTCCGCAAGCTGCGTTTTCGCACCCCGCCGGGGATTCCCGGCCAGACCTACAACGACATCGGCGTTGCTGCTGTCGCTATGGGCGGCGGCGACATTCTTCCTTCTCTGGAAAAAGGCGTGATTGATGCCGCCGAGTGGTGCTGCCCGAAGCCTGATCTGGTGTACGGCTTTCACAAGGTGCTCAAGCACTATTACCTCCAGGGGCTGCACCAGGTGGTGGTGAATGCCGACATCTACATCAACGGTGACGTCTACAAGAAGCTGACGCCGCACCAGCAGAAAGCCATCGAAGTGGCGGCAAACGCTTCGCTGATCAAATCGTTGAGCTATCGCATCTACGAAAACGGCAAGGCGCTCAAGGAGCTCACAGAGGTGCATGGCGTCATCCTGCACGACACGCCTCCGGACTACTTCACCGAATATATGGATGCGGCCCGAGCGACCCTGGAGAAGAACGCGGCGGACAATGCGTTCTTTAAAAAGGTGTGGGATTCGCAGAAGGCTTTCGCCGATGTCGCGGTTCCATTTTGGGCCGGTGCCCAGACTTCGAACGCGAGCCTCGGAAATGCGTTTGCTAAAAAGAAGAAATGATCGCTGGCTTCTTTGAAGCTTTGAGTTAAGAAGACGGGAAAAGGGGAAAGCGGGCCATTAAGCCCGCTTTCCCCGTCATTCGAATTTCATTCGAGATGGCCGATCCTCCAAAAGATCTCGACATTACCGACGAGCTTATCGCCGAGCGGCGGGGAGAGCCTGGCGAGCTGCCCGACGACATGCCGCGCTGGATGGCGGCGACCATTACGTGGATCGACTGGCTGAGCAAGTGGACGGGGCTCACCGTTTGCTGGCTGACGGTACCCTTGTTCGTCGCCATGGTCTACGAGGTCGTTGCCCGTTACGCTTTTGTTGCGCCCACCATGTGGGCTTACGACATCAGCCGCATGCTCTACGGCGCTTTGTTCATGCTGGGCGCGGGTTACGCTCTTTCCAAGGGAGTGCACATCCGCGCCGACTTCCTCTACCGCAACTGGTCACCCCGTACCCAGGGCATTATCGACTCGGTGCTCTACATCGTGCTGTATTTCCCCGGGCTCATCGTCTTTCTCTGGTCTTCCACCGACTTCGCCTATCTGGCCTGGAAGCGCGGCGAGCTGGGCATGGACACGGCGTGGATGCCGCACATGGGTCCCATCAAGACCGCGCTTCCCGTGGGCATTCTGCTGCTGCTCATTCAGGGCGTTGCCGAGACGCTTAGAAGCCTCTACGCGGCGACCAAGGGGCGCTGGCCGTGAGCAACGAAATCCTCGGTATGGTGCTCATCGGGGTGATGCTGTTTGCCATCTTCGTCGGCTTTCCCATCTCGTTCACGCTGATTTTTCTCGGATTTATCTTCGGCTACGCCGGATTCGGCGATCTGGTTTTTTATCTGATGACGTTCCAGTTCTCGAACGTCATGCTGGAGCAGACTCTTGCCGCGGTGCCGCTGTTTATCTTCATGGGTATCCTCATGGAGCAGGCGGGGCTGATGGAGCGCTTGTTCGAGTCGGTGCAGATGATGTTGTCGCGCACCAAGGGCTCGTTGTTCATTGCGGTGTTGTTCGTCTCCACCATATTCGCCGCCGCCACCGGCATCGTCGGCGCGTCGGTGACCATCCTCGGCATCATGGCCGCCAAGACCATGAACCGTTCCAACTACGACGTGCAGCTCGCCGCAGGGACCATCACCGCCGGCGGCACGCTGGGCATTCTGATTCCGCCCAGCATCATGTTGGTGGTGATGGGGCCGATCCTGGAGGTGCCGGTGACGGATCTGTTCGCCGCCGCGGTAGTCCCCGGATTCATGCTGGCATTTCTCTACACCGGCTATGCGCTGCTGCGCTGCCATCTCAACCCGAGCTTGGGTCCACCGCTTCCCGAAGACGAACGGCCGCAGTCCATGGCCCACGTGTGGTCGGAGTTTTTCAAAGGCCTGGTGCCGCCGGCTGCGCTGGTTTTCGCCGCTTTGGGAAGTATCATGTTCGGCTTTGCGACGCCCACCGAAGGCGCCGGCTGCGGCGCTGCCGGGGCGCTCTTGCTGACGCTCGCCTATCGCAAGCTGACCCTGCACGGACTGCAAAAGTCACTGGTCAAGACCCTGGAGATCTCCACCCTGATCCTGTTCCTGGTGGCGGCGTCCAACTTTTTCGGTGCGGTATTCTCCCGTCTCGGCACGCCGACCATGCTCACCGAGTTCCTGCTGACGCTGGAACTGCCGCCGATGATGATTCTGCTCATCATCATGGCGCTCATTTTTCTGCTCGGCTGGCCGCTGGAGTGGGTGCCCATTGTTTTG
>JBFIYQ010000009.1:0-17085 GCA_041605275.1 Gammaproteobacteria bacterium | reverse complement strand
CACATGCTGAGCGTGAGAAATGCGCAGGTCGGCCACATCGTGGCGACGCTTCGCGCCCTGGAGCAGCGTCACCTGCTGGTGGTGCAGTCCGCGACCGGAAACGGCGAGCCGGCGGACGAGAAAGCGTTGCCCAGTATCGGCTCCGGCAAGCAGGTGGTCCGGGGCCTGTTTTCCAGCGCCCAGATCGGGCGTCAGCTCAGGGTCGACGTAGATGAGATTATGACCCCGGCGCACTCTCTGGCGGAAATGCAGCGGGGGATGGCGGGATAGCGCCAGCGGTCGTCGTCAGAACTGTGCCGGTGGCCATGGAAACCGCCGCCTGCAACGGCTCGACCACGGGCACGCCTGCAGCACGCTCGAACTCAGCGCGATAGCCAGCAAGTCCGGCGCAGCCCAGCACCAGCACGTCCGCGCCGTGACGGCGGGTCAGCGCATCACCCACCTCCGCGAGCCTTTCGAGGACGATGGGCGAACGGGAAAGCTCGCCCACGCCTAACCCCAGCGGCAGGTCGGCCGCGAGCCTCGATTCGATCCCGAGCGCGCGGATGTAGCGCCGGTGCCTGGAAATCGAGGCTTCGAGAATGGAGACCACTCCGAATCGAGCTCCGCGGCTAAGCGCCGTCAGATAGCCTGACTCCGCTATGCCGAAAACCGGGACTGGAGCAATCGCGCGCGAAGGCGCGAGCCCGGGATCGCTAAAGCAGGCGATGACGAAGGCGTCGGCGGAGCGCGAATTTTCTCCGACGAAAGCCTGCACCAGCGGCGCCGCTTTGGCCACGTCGTCATCGGATTCGATGGCGGCGGGTCCGGCTTTAAGGGTGACGCACGTGATAATGGGCCCTCCCGCCAGCCTGAGCGGGGCAAGCGCCTCGTCCATGGAGCGCGTTACGGAATCGCTGGAATTCGGGTTGAGAACGACGATTTGGCGCTCGGCCATGAGGAGCCCTGTCCTTGCTCTACGTCCTGAGCCGCCTTCGCATCAACACCGCGCTTGCCGGACACAGGGTGGCGAATTCCCTCGAACCACGAATTGCCGCCGGGGCTTCATCCCGGTCAATTACGGTAAATCCGAAGCGCTCGAAGTAGCGCTGCGCATCAAGGGTCAGCAGATAGAGGGCGTCACAGCCTTCGCTTCGAGCGCGCGACGCTGCGCACCCGATCAGCGCTGCGGCGATGCCCCGCCTTCTCACCGACGCCGCCACCGCGACGGAACGCAGCAGCCCGGCGTTGCCGTAGAGCTCCACGCCCGCTGCGCCCAGGACGATACCGTCATCGCCCTCGTAAACGATGAAATGCTCCAGATTTTCAGCCACTCCGGCCGTCGGCAACCCGGATTCCCGGAGGAGAGCCTCAATCGGCATGCGATTCGCCGCTGTGGCGGCTCTCGGTGCGCCACCGGCGTGGTTTTGGCGCCTGTCCCACAGCGCGCCGGAAGCAGTGGAGTCCTGGGTCTTGAAGCCGGTCATGGAAATCTTGTACGGACTTTCCGCAGCGATGGCAATGTCGCGGCCCGCGCGCACCGGCGCCCGCCCGGTGAAATTTCCCGCCCGGGTTCGGTTAACCTTGGCATCTCGTTAGACCTGACCAAGGAGATACGCGTGGATAAGAAACTTTTCGACAAGGGGCTCGAGATGCGCAAGCAGGTACTCGGGGCGGAATATGTAGAGAACTCCATGAGGGGCGCCAATGACTTCAACCGCGAGTTCCAGGAGCTCCTCACCGAGTACTGCTGGGGGCTTTGCTGGGGCAGCGACGTGCTCTCGAAAAAGGAACGCAGCATCCTGAATCTAGGCATGCTCGCGGCCCTCGGCCGCATGCACGAATTCGAGCTGCACTTTAAAGGGGCGGTACGCAACGGCCTGACCGCCGAGCAGCTGAAGGAAGTTCTGACCCAGATCGCCGTTTACTGCGGGATCCCGGCGGGCGTCGAGTGTTTCCGTATCGGTCGCAAGGTTCTCGAAGAGCAGGACTGACGGAGCGTCCACCATGAACGAGACACCCTTTGGTTTCATCGGCCTTGGAAACATGGGCGGCCACATGGCGGCGAATCTGCACAAGAACGGCACCCCGCTGGTGGTTTTCGACAAGGCGGGAACGGCGGCGCGGGCGCCCGGGGGCGCGGCGCCGGCGGAATCCGCCGGCGATGTCGCGACCCGGGCGGAGACCGTTTTCTTGTGCCTGCCCGATGGCGCAGTAGTGCACGAGGTCATCTTCGAGCTGCTCGGGAGCGGCTCGGATCGGCTGCGGAGAATCGTCGACACTTCCACCATCGGTATAGCCGCCGCAGAGAAGGGCTTCGAAATCTGCAGTCAAGCGGGCGTCGAGTACGTAGACTCTCCCATCTCGGGCGGCGTCGCCGGGGCGCGAAACGCCACCCTTGCGGTGATGTTCGCGGGCGCCGAAAAGACATTCGACCTGCTCGAGCCCGTTTATCTCGGCATGGCGAAGAACGTGTTCAGGGTCGGCGAGCGCGCGGGCCAGGGACAGGCCATGAAGCTGCTCAACAACTTTCTCTCGGGCACCGCGATGGCGGCGACCAGCGAAGCGATCGCTTTCGGCGTCGGTCAGGGGCTGGATATGAAGACCATGCTGGACGTGCTCAACGTGTCAACCGGACAGAACACTGCGACCAAGGATAAGTTTCCCAACCGCATTCTCAGCGGGAGCTACGACGCCGGATTTCTCACCCGTCTGTTCTTCAAGGACATCAGCCTTTACCGCGAGGCGGTCGCCGCAGCAGGCGCGCCCGATCCCGTAAGCCCCGCGGTGGCGGCCCTGTGGCAAAAGCTCAACGACACGGACGCAGATTCGGATTTCACCCGAATTTACCCCTTCGTGCGCGACGGAAAAATCCGCTGATATCTTGCTGAAGTTTTCGTGCAATGAGTGAAGCAGCTCGAATCTACGTGGTGCACGCGCTGTCCGCGTCGCTGGCACCGGTGGCTGAGGCCTTCGCCGGCGGCTGGCCGAAGGCAAAGGTATGTAATCTAATGGACGATGCGCTCAGCCGCGACCGGCAGTCGGGACAGTACGCTGACGGCGACTTCGAGCTTCGTTTCAGTGGATTGATTCACTACTGTCTGGCCAGCGGCGCCGACGGCATCCTGTTCGCCTGCTCCGCTTTCAGCGACGTCATCGAGGCGGCCCGGAGCGGCATCCGTCTGCCGGTGCTGAAGCCCGACGAGGCCATGATCTCGAAGGCGCTGGAGATGGGTACGCGCTTCGCCGTGGTCGCCACATTCGAACCTTCCATCGCTTCCCTGAGGTCGCAGATCGAGTCGGAGGCGAAAAACAACGGCAAGTCCGTGCGGGTCGAAGGCGTATTTGTCGAGGACGCGATGCGCGCGCTCAACGAAGGCGACGGCGCGCGGCACGACGCTCTGATTGCCGGGGCTGTGGGCAATATCGCCGGAGTGGACGCCGTGCTGCTGGGGCAATTTTCCATGGCCCGGGCGGCGGCCGCCGCGGCGCCTCGGAGCCAGGCGCCGCTGCTGACCAGCCCAGAAAGCGCCGTTGCCAGGCTCCGCGCCCTGGTGTCGGACGGCCGGCGCAGCGGAATCAGCGCGGAAGAAAACTGAGATCAGAGCCAAAAAAGTGGCGCCCAT
Source organism: Gammaproteobacteria bacterium (assembly GCA_041605275.1). Lineage (GTDB taxonomy): Bacteria > Pseudomonadota > Gammaproteobacteria > HK1 > HK1 > CAMYJH01. The sequence goes on along the minus strand of JBFIYQ010000009.1, from coordinate 13,480 downwards.
AATGCTCGGGGCGGCCCCCGGGGACCGCCGGCCGGCGCGGATTGCCCCTAAAGGGTGATTTCAAGACCGGCGCCCTCCGCTCCCGCCCAATTGCCGATTCGGCCTTAATTTCTTCGTTCAAGCCCCTGTTTTTGCCCGAAATGCGACCTGTGCACCTTTTAACCGGCCGATTGGCTGCTTTACTTAAAGGTACCCCGTTAATTAAAGGCGTCGACAGAGCGCCTCGGAGGGAGCCGGATGAAAAACTTGCTCAGCATCGCGGTCGCCCTTGCGCTGCTGACCGCACCTGCCGTAGCAGCCGCCCAGGAGTCCCGATCGCTGCAGGCCGCCCGCGCGGTCACCATCGCGCTGGTTCTGCTCGAATCTGACCGGGACGATCAGGCCGTGTGCAATCTCAACACGGACTCGGCCGACGAAATCAGCAACGCCATACCGGAAATTTCTCCCGAGCTGGCGGAGCGCATCGTCTCTTACCGCGGCAATAACGGACCCTACAGAAGCATTTTCGACGTTTTGGCGGTGCCGGGACTGGACAGCGAGATTGTTCTGCGTAACGGCGATCGCATAGCGCTCTAGGAAAACTCCGGACCGCTGGAGCTTTCCGCCCGCAACGTCGGAAATCGAATTTCGACGTAAACTGACCACTGATCGAAGAAGGCGGCTCGAGTTACCAGCTCGAGCCGCTTTTTTTTGACTTCTTGCCGTGATCGCGGCCGCTTTCGGTGTCGATCGCGATTCGACCGGGTCATCTATCAGGGCAAATCCGGCTTGGGCAAGAAGGCGTTATATATCCACGCCAGCAAGAGTCCGCCAACGAGGCCGTCCACGAAGCCATAAGCCATTCCGATAACGGCGCCGGTCCAGCTGACCTCATATCCGATGTAGAACGCTCCGAGCTTGGCCAGGGTATCGCCGGGGCTGCCGATAAAAACAATCCAGGCCGTGGCGAGAAAAACCGAGAGGCCCCAAAGAATTCCAAGCGCGAGGCCCAGTGCCTTGGCATTGAGACGCATGTTGAACCCCCATGCGTTGGACAGAATCTTGAAGCGTATCCCGGAGCCCGCGGCGGGAAAAGGGCTCAGTTCATAATTTGGCAGAAGGCAGATGGCGGATAGTGGATCGGGGAAACAGAGTCACCTCCCTAATGAATCGCACTCATTCCGGAATCACCGCGATCACGTCGATTTCCATCAGCCACTCGGGTCGCGCGAGTCCCCGAACAATCAGACCTGTGGAGACGGGGAAAACGCCTTTCAACCATCTGCCGATGGCGCGGTAAACGGGCTCGCGATAGGCGCGTTCGGTGACGTAGACGGTGATCTTGCAGACGTGGGACAAGTCGCTGCCCGCTTCCTCCAGCAGCTGCTTCACGTTTTTCATCGCCTGATCCGCCTGGGCGGCCGGGTCGTTGATGCCGACGGTGTTGCCTTCCAGATCCGATCCCACCTGCCCGCGAAGAAACACCAGGTTTCCCGCCTTAACTACCTGGCACAGATCGTTGTCCAGCGCCTGGTCGGGATAGGTGTCCTTGGTGTTGAACTTGCGGATGCGCTCGTGCACGGTCACGCGGCTTTCTCCTTCTTCTTTTCTCCCATGACGCGATGGGACAAACCCGCCGCGTGTCTCACGAATTCCAGAGGACCTGAAAAATCGAAGTTGTTGTACACGGCGTTCAGGTGGGCGAAGGGCGGCGACTGGGCGAACAGGGCGAAGGTGAGCTTGTGGCTGGCGAAATCGCTGTTCAACAGGTCCCTCGCCAGCGCCAGCAGCTTGCGCCGGTCGTCCGCCACCCAGTTCTCGTTGACGCTGTAGTACTTGTCCATCCAGGGCTTGGTTTCCGGGTCGACGAAGGCGGCGTGGTCGGGGGAGACGCAGATCTGTCCTCCACAGAGCTCCCGGGTGAGATGCATCATGTCGTGCAGCTTGGAGCACGCAAGCACACGACCGGTGTAGAGCAGCGACTGGTTTGGCATCAGAAGCCCGCCGGGACTTTGCTCCGCCATCGCAATCGAGGCGGTGAGGTGGGCGTTGATACCCTCACGGTAGCAGGCGAGGGTGGCGAGCTTTTCCCGCACCGCCTGCTGCTTGTCGAGTCCGGTCTGCTTCACGTTGAACAGCGCCACGCCGATCATCATGTCGGCGGTCTTGAGCAGCCGCTGGACGAATGCGAACGCGCTGTAACGGTGCAGAGTGCCGCGGATGAAGGTGGCCGCCCGGGTGTGATGCAGAAAAAGTACGTCCTCCCAGGGCACCAGCACGTCGTCAAAAATGATCAGGGTATCCACCTCGTCGAAGCGGTTACTCAAGGGATAGTCCTCGACAGGCGCGCGCCCGGCGAAGCCAGTCCTGCAGATGTGCTTGATGCCCGGGGCGTTCATGTAGGCGATGAAACCTAAGGCGTAGTCCGAAAGCGCCTCGTTGCCCCAGTTGGCGATGGTGGGTTTGACGAAGGCCTGGTTGGAGTACGCCGCGGCGGTTTCGTACTTGGCCCCTCGCACCACGATGCCGGCGTCGGTTTCCTTGACCACGTGAAGGAGCATGTCGGGGTCCTGCTCCTGGGGCGGCTTCGACCGGTCGCCCTTGGGATCGGTGTTGGCGGAGACGTGGAACGGATCGTGATGCAGGGCCTCGTGGATATGGCGCTCGATGTTTTCACCAAAGCGCGGATCGATCTCGCAAAGCAGGTCCTTGCCGTCGTAAAGCGACCACATCTCGCCGATAGTCTCGTCGCCTACCCGCGTGACCACGCCGCCGATGTCGTCCATCACCGCGTCCACCGCGCGGCGCTTGTCCTGCCAGTCCTGCTTGGTGTGCGGCAGCTTCAGCGCCACGGCGTTGCGCTCGCCGGTTTCTTCCTCGAGATAGGACATCACGTCCTGGTGACGCTTCTCGTGGGCCATGTCGTAGATGCGCGCGCGCACCTCCACCAGAGGCTTGAAAGAGGGGTGCGACGGAACGTCTTCCACCCGTTCGCCGTTCATCCACACCTGGCGGCCGTCGCGAATGGAGTCGATATACTCCTTGCCCGTTCGAATCATGGGTAGTCTCCGTCGATGCTATGTCTTACGCGGATTCGGCCGGCGACGGCTCGTCGCTGCCGCATCACGCGACGCCTTTTTCCTGAACCTCGAAGAATGACGCCGCGCGGTAGTCGGGCGGAAGCTCCACGGTGCCGGGATCGACGCGGGCGAAGCGCGACGCATTGCCGCGCACGATGCGGCCCTCGAATCGATTAGGCAGCGGCGAGCGGGTCAGCGGCATGGCGTCGGCCGCCGAGTAAACGCAGATGAAAAGCGCCCGCGCGCCGTCGGAGCGATTGGGCTCGGAGCCGTGCAGCAGCTTCGTGTGCATCAGGCACACGCTTCCCGCCCGGCCGGTGACCGCTCGTGATCGGGCTTTGGCCTGCCGTGCTGTTTCCTCGTCCACCTTTCCGGTGAACACGTCGCCGCGCCACAGGCTCTTCTGCCCTTCGCGGTGGGATCCCGGCGCTACCATCAGGCAGCCGTTCTGCTCGCTCATGTCGTCGAGCATTAAGAGCGCGGTGACCACGTGGTCGTTGCTGTGGGGCGTGTAAGAGAAATCCTGATGCCAGTCCACCCGGGTCTCGCTGCCGGGCTGCTTCAGATTGATCTTGGCGTGATGAAACTTGATATCCGGTCCGATGAGATCGGTAATCATGTCTACGAAGCCGCCGTCGAAGGCGACCTCGGAATAAACGGAATCGATCTCCGGCGGATTGTCCACGCGTCGCAGCACCGGCGCGTCGGGACGGTGGGTCCCGGCCAAGTCGAAGCGCGGACGCCCGTCGACCGTCTCGCCAAAATCGTTGCGCTGGCTGCGGCTTTCGTCGATCCAGCGCGACAGCGCCGCCCGCATCTGCTCGAGCTGCTCGGCGGCAACCGCGTTCCCGGCCACCACGTAACCGTCGCGCCAGAACTGCTCGACCTCAGACTCGTTCAGTCGGCCGGACGCGGCGCTCATGCTTCAACCCCAGTGGGGCCGTCCGTAGGCGCGGCTGGCATAGAGCAGCGGCACGCCCTTGCTGGTCCAGGTGCCGACCACGACGCCGAAGAACACCCTGTGGGATCCCACCACCCGGCTGGTCTGCAGCCGGCAGTCGAACGCCGACAGCGCGTCGCGCATCGCCGGGGCGCCCGTCACCAGGCTGCCCCAAAAGGTACAGTCGAACTTGCTCTCAAAGGCGTCGCGATCTCCGCGGCCGGCAAACACGTCCGCCACCGCGCTCTGGCTGTCTTTCAGCAGGTTGACGCAAAAAATGCCGTTGCGCCGGACTTTTTCGCAGGCCGGGCTATCCCGATGTACGCACGCCAGGAGAACCGGTGGGTCCGCAGTGACCGAGCTGACCGCGCTGACGGTGATCCCGGCGCGACCGGCGCCCCCGCTGGTGGTGATGATAGTAACGCCGGTCACCGCCTGCCCCATGGCGTCGATGAACTGGTCGCGGGTAACCGGCTTGGCGAAGGTGGGAAAAGACACGATATCTGCGGCCTCTGCGGGAGCCATGGCTTGCACCTCCGGGTTCAGCATTGAAGCGGCAGAGTCTGGCCCCGAAGCCCTCATTTATAAAATATCGTTTTTCTTTACTTATAATAAGAAAAACCTATGTTCTACACCCTCAAGCAGCTTCACTACTTCGTCGCCACGGCGGAGCACGGCACCGTCACCGCCGCGGCCGCGGCTCTGCATGTCTCCCAGCCGTCGGTGTCCGCCGCCATTGCCCAGCTGGAAAAAGCATTCGAGGTTCAGCTTCTGGTGCGTCACCAGGCCAAGGGGGTGTCTCTCACCCCCGCCGGCAGGCGCATCCTGACGGAGGCGCGCAGCCTGCTGGCCCATGCCTCCGACTTCGCTGAAGGGTCCAAGGCGCTGGCCGGATCGCTGAGCGGCACTCTGGAGCTCGGCTGCTTCGTCACCTTCGCCCCGTTCTACCTGCCCCGTTTGCTGATCCGCTTTGCCAAGAGTTACCCCGAGGTCAGAGTCAACGTCCAGGAGGGAGCGCTGGACACGCTACAGGACCGCCTGCTTTCCGGCGCCTGCGAGCTGGCGCTGCTCTATGCGCTCGGCATTCGTGAAACGGTGGAGACGGAAATGCTGACGAGGCTATCGCCTTATGCGCTGCTGAGCCGGAATCATCCGCTCGCGGAACGGAAAGCGCTGTCGCTGAGTGACCTTGCGGAGGAACCCTTGGTGCTCCTGGATCTACCCCACAGCCGGGACTATTTCCGCGCCATGTTTCTGCGCGCAGGTATAGAGCCGCGCGTCAGTCACCGCAGCCTGAGCTTCGAAATGGTGCGCGGACTGGTCGCCAACGGTCACGGGTACTCGATACTCAACTTGCGCCCCCACGGCGACCTGAGCTACGACGGAGCGACGCTGGTCTGCCGTCCGTTGACAGACCCGCTACCGCCGCTTTCCATCGTCCTGGCGCGAGTGGAGGGCGCGCGTCAGACTCGAAGGGCGAGCGCCTTTGCTGAGCAATGCCGTGAGTTTTTCGCCCGCGTCTGAACCGGGATCCTGCCCCGGTCGGTCCAAGCACGATCTGAGTTGCTTCAGGCCGCCACCGAATCGATAAGATTATTCGACGCGCTCATAAAGCCTCTCCCCACCATCGGCGTCGAAGATCACGACGTCATAGGGCCCGCCGCTCGGTACGTCCATCCCAGGAGAAGCCGCCGGCATGCCCGGCGCGGAGATCCCCGTCACCAGAGGACGCTCACGCAGGAAGCGGCTGACGATGTGCGCCGGTACGTGGCCTTCCACCACATAACCCTCGACGACGGCGGTATGACAGGAATGTAGCTTTTCCGGAACTCGGTAGTGGGATTTGACCCGCGAGAGCTCGCTCTGCTGGACGTCGCGCGTAGTCACTTCGAACCCGTTGGCGCGCATGTGATCGATCCAGCCATTACAGCAGCCACACGAGGCCGTCTTGTAAACGGTCATGCTCGTGGGATCCGCCGTTGCAACCAGCGGCCAGAAGAGACTCAGGACCAAAGAAAGTGCAATCGGATAATTCTTGATTCCGACAGGCATTGCGATGCGCCTCCTTAGCAGCGTCGTTCGATGGCAAAATTCCTCAGCGGCTACCAGTTCCCGACCTCGTACCAGAGCTTCAGCGTATTCGCCCGTTTCTTTTCGTCGTTTGATCCGGATCAAGCAGCCGGGCGTAATTCCGGCGGTGGATTCAGTGTTCGTGCAGCTCCGGGGTCACTTCCGTGGGGAGCGTCCAGTTGCTCTGTTGACGGCGCCAGAACATCCATGCCGCGAACCCAAGCAACACCACGGCAATACCGGGACGCACCCAGCCTCCCATCATGAGCATCGGCACGGAGACCGCCATTGGAATCGCGGGGATGAAAAAAAGCGTCCACTTCTGAGTCGTGCGTTTCTTTTGGTACCAGGGGAATATGATCGAGAAGCAGGCGATGATAAGGAAGAACAAAGACCACGGACGAGTGACGAATAGCCAGAGATTGTCGTCGCTGGCCAGCGCGCGAATGAGATTGACCTCGGCATTATCACCCAGGACCACGCCGAGAATCATGGGCGCCAGCGGAAAACCAAAACGGCGCATGGCGTAACCCAGCAGCCCAAACCAGAAAAGCGTCCAAAGATCGAAAATGATATTGTTGAGCGCGAAAACGCCGATGGCGCAATAAGCAAGTATCACCGCCGCCACTCGATACATGGGTACACGGGTTACCTGCACGAACACGCGGAGACAAAAAGCTTGCAGCGCGACCATGATGAACAAGGCAATGAAGAACGAAACCATGATGCTGTAAGCCAGCACCGGCTCGGTGGAGATAAACGTCGGGCTCGGCGCGATATTGTGAATCAGCAGCGCTCCCAACATCACCGCCGTGACAATGTCCCCCGGAATTCCCAGCGCCATCATGGTGATGAGGGCACCGCCCTCCACCGCGTTGTTGGAGGATTCCGGCGCGATGATCCCTTCGGGCACTCCGGTGCCGAATTTTTCCGGGGTCTTGGATGCCTTCTTGGCCTGATCGTAAGAGAGGATATTGGCGATAGTGCCACCGGCGCCCGGCAATATTCCAACGAACACGCCAATAAGGGAGGACCGAAGTAAAGTGGTCCAACGCGCAACGATGGCTTTGATTGCCGCCAGGTGCTCGATGCTGATGCGGATCGCCTCGCCAACGACCATCGGCCGCGTGGCCTTCTCCGGATCGCGCACGTCGCTGAGCAGCTGACTAAAGGCGAAAAGGCCAACAAGAACCGGGAGAAAATCGAATCCCTGCTCCAGCGAGTCGACGCCGAATGTAAATCGAGCCAGACCGCTGACCTCGTCCTCTCCGACCGAGGCGATAAGTAGACCGGCAACTCCGGCAATGATGCCCTTGATTAGGTTTTCGCCGGCGAGACTGGCGACGATGGTGAGCGCGAACAGCACCAGCGAAAAGTAGTCCCAGGGCCCGAACTCCAGCCCAATCTTGGCAAGCTGGGGGGCGAGCACCATGAGGAAAACCGCGCTGACCATACCGCCGAAAAAAGACGACCACACGCCGATACCGAGCGCCAGACCCGGCCTTCCCTTTCTGGCCATGGGAAATCCGTCGAAAGTCGTGGCGACAGACGACGGCGTACCTGGAATTCCGGTGAGGATCCCCGACATGAGGCCGCCGGACAGCCCGCCCACGAATACCCCGATCATCACCGCCAGGCCGCGTACTGCATCCATGCCAAAGGTGAACGGCAGGGTGAGAATCACCGCCATGGTGATGGTAAAGCCGGGAATTGCTCCCGCGACGAGTCCGGCGGCAACGCCTACCGCCATCAGCAGCAAGGTGTAGGGCTGACCGACCGCGGCAAAGGCGGCCAGTGCATTATTCAGGACTTCCATACTCGGGCAGCTCTTCTATCCCTTCCCTGGTTCAGCGCGGCAGAAGCTCGCCCTCAGGAAGAATCACGCCGAGCCCGAATCGAAACAACGCCCACATACCGCCGATAGTGACCACGGCGACGACGGCGTGAATCAAATGGGCGCGCAGATCCCGCCTACCGATTAGCGTCAGCGTTGCAAATACGAACAGCGATCCGCCGAGCAGCATCCCAAGATACGGAAGCGTGAGCAGGAACACACCATAGATGGCGAAACAGCCGATTACATTTCGATTCTCGGAAAGCCATCCTCTAACACTAAATGCCTCCACTGCGGGTGGTCGCTTCGCGCGAACGGATTGAATGAAGTAGATGGCAGAAAGAAAAAACAAAACGATAACAACGATTCGCGGCCAAAGCTTGGCGCCAATAATTGCCAGGTGAACCTTTTGCATGCCGAAGGTTTCGACGAAGAAAGTCGCGCTCAACACCATGAGAAGAAGCGAAATGACGATGTCAGGATTGACGCGAGACACGACTGTCCGGAGCCCCTTCCAAGCTTCGGTCTAAGTGGAGCTGAAACGGCGGCCGGCTAATCAAGCCGGCCGCCGGAGATCAGATCAAATTATTTCTTATACATGCCGATCTTGATTGCGACTTTTTCATGATCGGCATAGGACTTCTTGAAGAATTCCTCGTAGTCCTTGGCGCCGAGGTAGACGATCCAGGTGCCTTTCTCGTCCAGTGCTTTCTTCACCTCGGGGTTTTTCATCGCTCTTTCGAAAGCGCCTTCGTAATGCTTGATGACCTCTGGGCTCGCACCCTTCGGAAGAACGACGCCACGGTGCAATCCATAAACGACGTTAATCCCCTGTTCCTTGAGCGTCGGAAGCTCAGGCATCAACGGGTCGCGCTCCTCGGTGGCGATACCGAATGCCTTCATCGAGCCCTCCTGAAGATACTTCTTGGCCGTGAGGATATTCATTTCACCGACGTCGATGTTTTTGGCCAGCAATGCCGTCAGGCGCTCCCGGGTGCCCTCGTAGGGGACATATTTGAAGCTCGTGTCGGTGGCATCCTCAACCAGCAGATTGATGAACTGGCTGGTCGAGCCGGTGGTAACGCCGACCTTGATCGATCCCGGATTCTGCTTGGCATAGCTCACCAGTCCCTTCATGTCATCAAAGGGCGTCTCGTTGTGGCCGCCGAGAACGGAAGGCGTGTAGGTAAGCCGTGCGACGGGAGTGAAGGCGTCCCAGGTAAAGTCGACACGACCGGCGAGGTAGGTAGTAATCATACTTTCGTGAATGGCGAACAGGGTGCAGCCATCGGGCTTGGATTCCTTGGCCTCTTTAGCGCCCTTGTTTCCGCTCTGGCCGCCGATGTTCACCACCTGCAGCTGAGGCTTGAAGCCCGAACTGTTCATGGCGTTGGTGACCAGCCTGAAAACTATGTCGGTATCACCGCCCGCTTTCCACGGAACAATGACCTTCGCCGTGCTACACGGGATATCTGCGGCCAGCGCCGAGAGCGGCGCCGCGACCGTGGCGACCGCGATCGCGGCCGTTTTGAGAAACGCACGTATTTCCATCGAGGTTTCCTCCAAATTGTTATTGAAAAGGGCCGGACCGGGATCGGTTCGTCCCTAGGGAGCGTCCCGGACGGGTGTCATTAGCCTATTCGATGCGCCGCATCGATACCAACACCATCTTCCAGGGCTCAGGTGCCCACGGTGAGCGGCGCGACGAGCCGCCTGAGCGTGGCCACCACGCTGTGCGCCACCAGTCGCCCGGTTCGAGGATTCTCCTCCGTGGGCACATTCTCGATGGAGAGCTCGAAACGCACGCAGTCTGCCTCCACCGTGATGTGATGGGTGTTGCGGCTCACCGTCGGGTCGGCCCAGATTTCCAGCCGGGTCGCATCCGGTCCTATGCCGGCGAGACCCAGCGCCGCGGCCACGTTCACGTTGGCGGGAAAACCCGCCGCACCCTCGCGCGCGCTACCCTCGAAAACCTTCAGCGGCGCATCCAGATTTGAAACGTCGAGACCGTGGGCCTCGAGATAGGGAGCGCCGGCAAGGCCCCGGGGGGGCTTGCGCGTCACCATGCGCACCGAGTCGATACGCCCCTCAGCTGCGGCGCGCACCGCGTCGAGGCCGAGCAGCGCGCCGCTGGGCACCATGATCCGCGCCCCGCTGGATTCGGCCAGGTCCACCAAAGACCAGTGCTCCAGCAGCGCGCCCACGCTGATGGGCACCAGCACCCGACCGGCGCGGATCACCGGCTCGGCCAGCCGGGCGAAAACGGCCGCCGGTGCGGATTCCACCACCACGTCACAGCACTCGGCCAACCCTTCGAGCGGCACGACCTCGACGGGGGACGAGAAAGCAGACGCCCGCTCGCGGGCCCGCTCCAGGTTACGGGCCGACACGGCGGTAAGATGTAATCCGTTGACGCCCTGGTCGAGCCTTTTGGCGACGGCGTATCCTACGGTTCCCAGGCCGCCAATGCCGACACGGAGCGCAGAATTACCCTGCATGAGGAACTAGGCTCTTTACAGTTTATGCTTTGGTTTCATAGACGCATCAGTCTTTTACCACCACCGATGTCTTCGGTCGAGGGAACCTGATAAATCGGCCGATGTCTGAAGCTGAGCGTCCGGGTAATCAAATGATCGTCCAAAAATTGCCATCCGTCGGCAGTCTACCGGACGCCGGTAGTCACTGCTGCTTTTTCAACGGGAGCAGATCATGATCGGATCAACGTTACGTCCTCCATACCTTTCGCTCGCTCTGATATTGATTGCGCTCATCGTCTTTCCGGTATCGTCCAAAGCGGGATATCAATACGAGAAATTCGTCGGCGAATACCTTGGGGAAGGAATATCACACGAGGATCATCACTTAACAAAACGAGATCTTAGGGTAGAGATTAAACCGAAACGGGAAGCTTTTATCCTCACCTGGGTTTCGGTGACTCATAAGAGCAACGGGAGCCTCAAAAGAAAGGCTTATACCGTTCAATTCAAGCCCAAGGGGGACTCCGGGCTTTACGGCTCGGCCATGCGCACCGACATGTTCGGAAACGAAGTGCCCCTAGACCCGCTGAATGGAGAGCCGTACGTTTGGGCGCGTATCTCCGGAGATACTCTGTTCGTCTACGCCTTGCTGATCAACGAGGAGGGCGGTTATGAGATGCAGGTCTACGAGCGGACGTTGACGCCGAACGGCATGGATCTCACCTACTCACGCGTGCGCGACGGAGAGATTTTGAGAACGGTGGAAGGAAAGCTCAAACGGGTCAATTAAATCTTTGTTCGGATCGATGCGAAAGCACCGGCTTCGATTGGAATTCTGAGTGCGAAGTCTTCAAAAAAGAATCTGGACGGTCGTTTCCAAAGCGATTTTTTTCATCGGTTTTCAGTCTCTTTCTCAGGGTTCCGCCGAGTAAGCGGCGTGTATTCAATTGCTAATGCAAGCTATTTCGGCTTTTTTCCGGCGAGCTGAAACTCTGCGCCGATGAAGTCGCGCAGCGAAATCATCCCCACGACTCGCTCTTGATCGACGATGGGCAGGTGGCGGATCCCCACCTGGCTCATCAGGCGCAGGGCATCCACGGCAAAGGCGTCCGGGTCGAGAGTCACCATTTCCCGGGTCATAACATCCGCCAGCGCCGTGGTATCCGGATCCAGGTTCTCCGCGAGCACCCGCTTGAGCGCGTCCCGCTCGCTGAAAATCCCCTGTATCTCCTCCCCTTTCATCACCAGAACCGCGCCGATTCCCTGATCCGCCATCAGCCGGCTCGCGCTGCGGACAGTGGCCTCGGCGGGAAGCTGGATGACTTCTTTGCGCACGATGACGTCTCTGACCTTTCGCTGTGACATCGGAACTCACTCCCCGCCTCGAGCCGCGGATTCGAGATCGCGCATAGTGCAGCAGGGGTCCGTGATTTCGAGCCCGCACGCGGCGTGAAGAGTCGAATTTACGACAGCGCGCCCGCCGAAGCTACAGCGGCCGGGCGTATAGGTCGTGGGTGTCGGAGCGCTCTACCACCACCTCGGCGAACTCGCCGGGGACCAGACCGGCGGCACTATCCACGTACACCAGTCCGTCGATCTCGGGGGCGTCGGCGCTGCTTCGAGCGATGGCGTAGCCGTCCTCCAGCGAATCCACCAGCACCCCGATTCTGCTCCCGACTTTATCCGCAAGCCGAGTGGCGCTGATTTCGGCCTGGGTCTGCATGAAACGCGCGAAGCGCTCCTCCTTGACCGTTTCCGGCACCGCGTCCGGAAGCGCGTTGGCGGCCGCGCCCACCACCGGCGAGTACTTAAAGCAGCCGGCGCGATCAATCTGCGCCGCCTCGAGAAATTCGAGCAGCGTCTCGAAGTCGGCATCGGTCTCACCGGGAAATCCCACGATGAAGGTGCTGCGAATGGTGATCCCGGGGCAAATCTCGCGCCAGGCGCGGATTCGCTCCAGGTTGTTCTCCGCGCCCGCCGGGCGCCTCATGAGCTTGAGGATGCGGGGGCTCGCGTGCTGAAAGGGCACATCCAGGTACGGCAGCACCAGCCCGTCCGCCATCAGCGGCACGATCTCGTCCACGTGGGGATAGGGGTAAACGTAATGCAGGCGCACCCACGCCCCCAGCCGACCGAGTGCGGCAACCAGATCGCGAATATGCGCGCGCACCGCGCGGCTTTGCCACAGATCGCTGGCGTAGCGCAGATCCGCGCCGTAGGCGCTGGTGTCCTGGGAAATGACCAGCAGCTCCTTGACTCCGGCGTCCACCAGGCGCTCGGCCTCGCTCAGCACCTCGGCCGCCCGCCGGCTCTGCAACCGCCCCCGCATGGACGGGATGATGCAGAAGCTGCATTTGTGGTTGCAGCCCTCGGAGATCTTGAGGTAGGCGTAATGCCTCGGCGTGAGCTTGATTCCCTGGGGCGGGACCAGATCCAGAAACGGATCGTGACGCGGTGGCAGGTGGGCGTGCACCGCCTCCACCACCGCTTCGTACTGCTGCGGCCCGGTGACCGCGAGCACCTCAGGATATGCGCTGCGGATCATCTCGGACTTCATTCCGAGGCAGCCGGTGACGATGACCTTTCCGTTTTCGCACATGGCCTCTCCGATGGCCTCCATGGACTCTTCGATGGCGTCATCTATGAATCCGCAGGTATTCACCACCACCAGATCGGCGCCGTCATAGCTGCCGACCACGTCGTAACCCTCCACCTTGAGCTGGGTGAGGATGCGCTCGGAATCCACCAGCGCCTTGGGGCAGCCGAGGCTGACGAAACCGATGCGTGGCGTTGCACTCATTTACGAAAAAAAATCCGCAGGGAGGGTGGGTTCTGTTCGCCTATTGCACCCGCGCCGGCTAGTGGCTGTCAAACGCGCCCAGGCAACCCTTTCGGGACGTAGCCGCCCGCATCATTCCCTGATTAAATAGTGCCAGGCAAAATTCTTAATGGAACGGCTCGGAAAACAATGGTCGACGCAACCCGCTTCGACAAGGCTTACTACCGGCGCTATTACGAGGAACCGCGCACCAGGGTCGCCGCGCCGGAGGAGATCCGCGCCATCGCGGATTTTGTCTGCGGATATTTAAAGTATATGGAT
>JBFIYQ010000008.1:0-18401 GCA_041605275.1 Gammaproteobacteria bacterium | reverse complement strand
CCGCAGCACGCATCCGATTGATCAGCACAACGTAAAGTACCGCCCCGATCGCGGCAACGGCAATGGGCGCCAGAACGAATGCCGCCCAGTAGCTTCCGGACTTTGAGGCGATGGTGTAGCCGATGAACGCCCCCAGCGCATACAGCGATCCATGCGCCAGATTGACGAAGTTCATCAGGCCAAAGATGACGCTTAAGCCCACGGAGAGCAGAAACAGAAGCATGGCGAGCTGCAGGCTGTTGAGCGCCTGAACGATCCAGAATCCGCTGTCTGCGAACACGTCCCCCGCTCCCGGGTACTGATTTTTATGTGCCGGCGCTTAAACCCTGCGCCACGCCTTGGTGCTTACAAAAACAAGCGGCCGCGACGAACAACCGCCGCGGCCGCATCGATTTCAACTACTGCAAATTGCAGCCGTTCGGTTCATCCCTAACGTTCTCGGCAGTGGACAAAACGGTTTGAACTATCTTCCCGTCCTGAAAAGAGTTTTTGAAGATATAGATGTTCTGGACCACGTTGTTGGTCGCCGGGTCGATTCGAAGCGGGCCGCGGGGACCATTGAAAGAGACTTTGGATAGACTACTCTTGAAGGCTTCCTTATCATCACCGGCGGCCTTAATCGCCTCGATGATCAGGTGCGCCGCATCATAGCCCTGCACAGCGAACTCTGAGCCGACCTTGCCGTACTTCGCCTGGTAAGCGTTCTGGAATCTGCCGTTCTCCTCGGTGTCCAGCGCAGGCACGTAGTGAAGCGACGCAATGATCCCGTCGGCTGCTTCTCCCTGGACATGAACGTAGGCGGCCGAGGTAAGGAAACCCGCGCCGTAAAGCGGATAATCCTTGGCGAGCCCGAACTCATGATATTGCTTGACGAAACTGATCGCCGCGCCGCCCGCAAAGAAGACGTACACGGCGTCAGCGCCGGACGTTTTGATCGCGGATAGATAAGAGCCGTAGTCCTTGGTGCCTCTCAACGGGGGGTACGCCTCGCCGACGATCTTGCCCCCGCCCGCTTCGAACGTTCCCCGGAACGCCTTCATCATCTGATGTCCGGCGGCGTAGTCCGGCGCCATCAGGTAGACATTCTTAACACCCTGCTGGGCCAGCCAGGTCCCCATGGGCCGGTTGATCATGGAGTTCGAGAACGAGACGCGAATGAGATAAGGACTGCATTTCTCGCCGGTCATGAGATCGTTACCGGCGTTCGCCACGACGATGGGCGTCTGGGTGTTGTGCATGAAATCACGCAGGCCGCCGAGCACGGCGGAGGAGACGACCCCCGCGATCACGTCGACCTTCTCCTGCAGCACGAGCTTTTTAGCCTTTACCAACCCGACCGCCGGCTTGGCCTCCGTATCTTCGCGCACGGTGACGATGGTGTGACCTTGAAGATCGCCGCCAAAGTGGTCCAGCCCCAGCTGGAACCCGTTCTCGATATGCGATCCGAGTCCTGCATAGACGCCCGAGAACGGCAGCAGGATGCCTACTTTGTACTCGGCTGCCAGAGCCGGTGCGGTTGACGTGACGACAGCAACAAGGGCCGCCGCGACTTTTGCAAGTTGCTTGTTATTCATTCGAGCACACCTCCTGTTAGTTCTCGTTATTTCGCATCGCCGTGTCCCTTTTTCGGCGCCCTGCGCCGGGCTTAAGCGCGCTGCTCCATGAACCGGCGCCGTGACAATAAGCTTCGCTGAGCCGATTCGAGGCCGGTCAGGTGACGCGCGGAAACGCCAGCATACTCCGCCACAAGCCCGGGCGGTATGACGCACCCGACGCGAGCGGCGGACGCCGGCTTGGAACCAGCTAGACTAACGCCGCGTCGTGGCGATGGCGTAGATTCTCCTTCTTATTTTTCCCTCGCCGGTAGCGGCTCTCGGGCCACTTTTTCGATCGCGCGAGGGCAGCTGTCGGCGGCAAAAAAGTGAATAAATATCATGACGAAAGAGCATTAGCCAGCATTGCCCGTGGGAAGCCTTGGCATTGTTCCCGCGCGCGTCGGAATGGTCTGAAAACCGGCGCGTTGCCTGGCAGGAATTCATGATTTATCTTGCATTTTCCCCCGGGCAAATAACAACGAACCGCGACGGCGTCGGCGTCGCCGGAAGCGCCTTCGGAGCGTGCCATGGACTATCCACGGGACTACAACGCCGCGGTGGACTTCGTCGACCGAAATGTCGAAGAGGGCCGCGGCGACAAGCCCGCCTTCATCGATACCGAGCGGACCCTGACCTACGGCGCCCTGCGTGACGACTGTGCGCGCATGGGAGGGCTGCTGGCGGAATACCGGATCGAGGCTGAAACGCGGGTCGCGATGCTGGTGCTGGATACGGTCGAATTCCCGATCATCTTTCTAAGCTGCATCCGCGCCGGCGTCGTTCCCGTAGCGCTGAATACCCTGCTGACGGCGGAACAGTACGACTTCATTCTCGCGGACTGCCGAGCACGAGCGCTGTTTATTTCCGCGCCCCTGCTTCCGACGGTGGCGCCGATTCTCGAGAAGCTCCCCTCGCTCAAGCACGTGTTCGTGGTCGGAGGCTCGGCAGAGGGCCACCGCGACTTCGGCCGGGAGCTTGCCGCGCAGGCGCCGGAGTGCCCGCCCGCTAAGACCTGCGCCGACGAGACCGCGTTCTGGCTCTACTCCTCGGGCTCCACGGGCATGCCAAAGGGAGTGCTGCACGTTCACACCAGCGCCATGGAGACGGCGAGACTTTACGGCCAGGGCGTGGTCGGGTACCGCGAGGACGACGTGGTCTTCTCGGCGGCCAAGCTGTTCTTTGCCTATGGGCTCGGCAACGGTCTGTCCTTTCCGATGTCTGTGGGAGCGACCACGGTGCTGTGGCCTCAGCGCCCGACGCCCCAGGCCGTGTTCGAGCAGTTGAAAAATCACCAGGTCACAATTTTCGGCGGCGTCCCGACGCTTTACGCCGCGATGCTGGCGGATCCCAACTGCACGCCGGAGAACGGGTCCGCACGGCTGCGGCGCTGTATCTCCGCCGGCGAGGCGCTGCCAGAGGAGATCGGTAAGACCTGGAAGGAAAAATTCGGTGTAGACATACTCGACGGCGTCGGCTCGACCGAGCTGCTGCATATCTTCCTTTCCAACCGCCCCGATGACGTACGATACGGAAGATCGGGAAAGGCAGTACGCGGCTACGAGCTTCGCCTGGTCGACGAGAGCGGCGCCGACGTTGCGGACGGCGAGGTTGGTGAGCTGCTGGTGCGCGCGCCGTCGGCAGCCTCTGGCTACTGGAATCAGCGCGCCAAGACCCGGGCGACTTTCATCGGTGAGTGGGCGCACACCGGCGACAAGTACATACGCGACTCGCAGGGCTATTACGAATACTGCGGACGCACCGACGACATGTTCAAGGTAAGCGGTTACTGGGTCTCGCCGTTCGAGGTGGAATCGGCTCTTATCTCCCACGCAGCGGTGCTGGAAGCCGCCGTGGTGGCTGCGGAGGATGAAGACGGGCTGCTGAAACCCAAGGCGTTTGTCGTGCTCAAGGATGATTCCGGCGGTGACCATCTGTTTGAGACGCTAAAGGAACATGTGAAGGCAAAGGTAGGCGCCTGGAAATATCCGCGCTGGATCGAATTCGTCGACAAACTGCCGAAAACCGCCACCGGTAAGATCCAGCGTTTCAAGCTCCGCGACCGCTGATCGCTCAACCGAGAGGAAAAACGGACCGTGGCCGAAACTGGTCATCTGGCTATCGACGGGCTCCAGTTGGAATACCGCATGCTTGGTCCCGAACCCGGGGTCAGGCCCACCATCGTAATGCTGCATGAAGGGCTGGGCAGCGTAACCATGTGGCGCGACTTCCCGGACAGGCTGGCGGAGCGGACCGGTCTCGGGGTGTTCGTCTACTCGCGAATGGGCTACGGGCGCTCTTCGCCCTGTGAGCTCCCCCGGCCATTGACTTATATGCACGACGAGGCATTCAACGTTCTTCCGAGCGTCCTCGAGCGCATCGGTTTTCGTCAGGGCATCCTGCTCGGGCACAGCGATGGCGCGTCCATTGCCACGATTTACGGCGGAGGCTGCGACGACCCGCGGGTGCGCGGATTGATCCTGATGGCGCCCAATTTCTTTACTGAAGATCGGGGCATCGACTCTATTGCGAGAATAAGATCCGATTTCCAGAGCACGGATCTACGCCAGCGTCTTTATAAGCATCATGGCGATAATGTCGACGGCGCCTTCTGGGGCTGGAACGGCGCCTGGCTCGATCCGGAGTTTCGCCGCTGGGACATTCAGGAATTTCTGCCGAATGTCCGTGTGCCGGTGCTGATCATTCAGGGTGAGGACGACGAGTACGGCAGCGTAAAACAGATTGAGGCCGCCCGCGCTCGATGCGGCGCTGCGGTGCAGACCCTGCTTCTGCCGCAGTGCGCCCACTCACCTCATCGTGATCAGGTCAAACGGTCGCTTGACGCGGTCGAGACCTTTGTCGATCAGGTCGTTGATTCTCCCAGCGTGGCGGTTTCGAATGCTGGTACGGTTCAGCGAGCTGAACTCAAAACCGCCGCGCGCGTCGAACCAGGGGACCTCGAGCAAAGATGATTGATTTCCGAACGGATCCGGATCGATACCGGCACTGGAGGATCGTGCTCAATGGAGACGTTGCCGAGCTCGTCATGGACGTCGACGAGCAGGGCGGGCTTTTCGAGGGTTACGAGCTCAAGCTGAATTCCTACGACCTGGGCGTGGACGTCGAGCTCTACGACGCCACCCAGCGTTTGCGATTCGAGCACCCGGAAGTCAAGGCCGTGGTGGTGCGCTCGGCCAAGGAGCGTGTTTTCTGCTCGGGCGCCAACATCCGCATGCTGGCGGCGGGAGATCACGCCCACAAGGTCAATTTCTGCAAGTTCACCAACGAAACCCGGATTGCCATCGAAGACGCGAGCACATACTCGGGCCAGAGATATCTCTGCGCGGTTAACGGACCCTGCGCGGGCGGCGGTTATGAGCTCGCTCTAGCCACGGACCACATTATTCTCGCCGACGACGGGTCATCATCGGTATCGCTTCCGGAGGTGCCGCTGCTCGCCGTGCTGCCGGGCACCGGCGGCCTGACCCGGCTCACGGACAAACGCAAGGTACGCCGCGACCACGTCGACGTGCTCTGCACCCTGGAAGAAGGGATTAAAGGGCAGCGCGCAGTGGACTGGCGGCTGGTAGATGAGGTTGTCCCGACATCACGTTTTGCCGAAACGCTCTTGGCGCGGGCGAAAGAGCTTGCGTCACGCTCGGACCGGCCGGTTGGCGCTGAGGGTGTCGCCTTATCTGCCTTAATGCGACGCATCGAAGGCGATTGCATTGAATATTCAATGCTGCGAACGGAGATCGATCGAGAAGGGCGGACGGCTTGCATCACCATCAACGGTCCGAACCAGGACGCACCGCCCGGCATCGACGCCATGCTGGCGCAGGGGGCGGGATTTTGGCCGCTCTGTCTGACTCGCGAGCTCGAAGATTTGATCCTGCACCTGCGCCTGAACGAGCGTGAAATCGGTGTGCTCCTGTTTAAAAGCGAAGGCGATCCGCAACGGGTGCTTTCTTACGATGGTTTCCTCACCGAACACGCAAACCACTGGCTTGTGCGCGAGGTCATTCTCTACTGGAAGCGGCTGATGAAACGCATCGATCTGACCTCCCGCTCTTTGGTCGCGCTGATCGAACCTGGGAGCTGTTTTGCGGGCATGCTCGCAGAAATTCCCTTCGCCTGTGACCGTTCTTACATACTCTCAGGGCAGTTCGAAGGCGACAATCGCGCCCCGGCAACGCTTCATCTCAGCCAGACGAATTTCGGGAAAATTCCCATGAGCAACGGTCTCGGTCGCCTCGAGACCCGATTTCTGGGCGAGCCGAAGAGCCTCGAGCGGGCCAGGGACGCCGTGGGTGAGTCTCTGGATGCCGAGCGCTGCGAGGCGCTCGGCCTCGTGACCTTCGCCTATGACGATATCGACTGGGAGGACGAGGTGCGAGTATTCCTCGAAGAGCGCGCCAGCTTTTCCGCCGATGCGCTCGTGGGACTGGAGGCGAATCTCCGCTTTGCCGGCCCGGAGACCATGGAAACCAAGATTTTCGGTCGCCTGAGCGCCTGGCAGAACTGGATTTTCCAGCGTCCCAGCGCGGCTGGAGAGCGCGGCGCGCTGCGGCGCTACGGCACCGGCAAGCGGGGCGAGTACAGCTTCGAGCGGGTTTGACTTTCAGCCAGCCCGGACGATTTCAGGAGACCTATTAATGCTCGAATCATCGGACATCAGCTACGACACGAAAATACCCAACAACGTGGGCCTGTCTTCGGATCGGCGTGTCCTCAAGGCACTTGAGCGCTGGCATCCAGGCTATCTCGACTGGTGGCGAACCATGGGACCGGAGGGCTTCCAGGACGTGCCGGTTTACCTTCGCACCGCCGTCAGCGTGGAACCCACGGGATGGGCGAAATTCGACTACGTGAAGATGCCGGACTACCGCTGGGGAATTCTGCTCGCGCCCAGGGAGGAGGATCGAAAAATTCCCTTCGGCCAGCACAAGGAAGAACCGGCATGGCAGGAGGTGCCCGGAGAATACCGCGCGATGCTGCGCCGCCTGGTCGTGATCCAGGGCGATACCGAGCCGGCTTCAGTAGAGCAGCAGCGTTTTCTCGGTCAAACCGCGCCCTCGCTGTATGACATGCGCAATCTGTTTCAGGTGAACGTCGAGGAGGGCCGGCACCTCTGGGCGATGGTCTATCTGCTGCAGAAGTACTTCGGCCGTGACGGCCGGGAAGAAGCCCAGGAGTTGCTGAGACGCCGATCCGGTGATCAGGACTCACCCCGTCTGCTCGGCGCCTTCAACGAGGAAACGCCGGACTGGCTGTCCTTTTTCATGTTCACCTTTTTCACCGATCGCGACGGGAAGATGCAGCTGGAGAGCCTTTCCCAGTCCGGCTTCGATCCATTGTCGCGCACCTGCCGCTTCATGCTCACGGAGGAGGCCCACCACATGTTCGTTGGGGAAACCGGCGCCGGTCGAATCATCCAGCGCACCTGTGAAGCCATGAAAGAGGCCGGAATCGACGACCCCGATGAGATCGACCGCGTGCGGGCTCTGGGCGTGATCGATCTGCCTACTATCCAGAAGAAGGCGAACCTGCATTTTTCCCTGTCGCTCGATTTGTTCGGTTCGGAGATTTCCACCAATGCGGCCAACGCCTTCAACGCCAGCCTGAAGGGTCGTTACCGCGAGACCAAAATCGAAGACGATCACCAGCTCGGCAATGACACCTATCCGGTGCTCAAGCTCGTCGACGGCGCCTGCAAGGTGGTGGACGAGCCGGCCCTGACGGCGTTGAACATGCGCCTGCGGGACGATTACGTGAAGG
This sequence comes from Gammaproteobacteria bacterium, assembly GCA_041605275.1. Lineage (GTDB taxonomy): Bacteria > Pseudomonadota > Gammaproteobacteria > HK1 > HK1 > CAMYJH01. Next base: position 11,031 of record JBFIYQ010000008.1, on the reverse strand, counting down.
ACTGCACCCGGGGCACCGAGCGCTGGAACAAGATCATCGCGAAGACGGGCGTCGACTTTCAGTTCCGGCTGCCCCATCTTGCCTTCAACCGGAAGATTGGCGAATTTGCGGGCGTGCTTGCGACCCCGGACGGCGACATCGTGGGTGAAGCGGAATGGAAGCAGCGCGAGTGCGAGTTTTTACCGTCGAAAGACGATGGTGATTTCGTCTCAACGCTGATGAAACCGGTTCATCGACCGGGAGCGTACGCCTCGTGGATTCAAGCGCCGAAGGTCGGCATCGACCGCAAGCCGGGGGACTTCGAGTACGTACGGATAGCGAGTTAGCGATTTCACTCAATCATGGGCCCCGAGGTCGACCGATTATTTCCACCTCAAACCCGAACAATCGATGACGCTGCGCGCAAGACCCGGGGTCCGGGTCAGAATGACCATTCAGACGATTAATTCGAGCTGGCGGGTCCAGTGCGTCATCTCCATGCTCTGGTACAGACCTCTGGCTTCGGCGGCATGTTCGTCCGCCGTCTCGGAATTTCCCTGATGCTGATAAAACCGCCAAAGACCCTGGTGACAGTGGGCGACAAGGGGATACATCCCGAGGGAGTTTGCCAGCTGTAGCGCCTCGCCAAAATACTCCGACGCGCCGTTGTTCTTAGAAGAGCTTTGCTGAATAGCGATTTCGCCGAGCAGGCGCAAAGCATATGCCTCATGACCGCGCTCGCCGCGCTTTCGCGCCAGCGTCAGCGCGCGCTCGGTGACGGATCGCGCCTGTTCGAGATGCCCCGCAATCAGCAGCGCTTCTCCCAGCTGAACGCCAATAAGAGATCGGAACAACCCCATACCGAGAGACTCGTAGTCAGAGGATGCATGCCTCAGAAGCCCGGTCCCCTTCTCTAACTCTCCGGAAAGCGCGTACACGTGACCGAGAAAGCCCCTGATGAACGGTGTCCAGTAGCTCAGGCTCCACTCCTGCACGATTTCGTACGCGCGCTCGAGCGCCGAGATCCCCTTATCGAACTCACCCTTCAATCCGTAGTAATAACCCAGGTCGTAAAGAATGTGAGCGAGATTGAACGGGTGACTGATTTCCTCGGCAATACGGAGTCCTTCCTGCCCGCGAGCGTCCGCCTCGGCGAACTCGCCGCGCTCGGCCAGCGCCCATACGAGCCAGGAGCGCGCGATCACGGCGGGCGCAAACGGCAGCCCGCAACGCTCGTGACGCAAGTCTCCCTGAAGCAGGTCCGAGATATTCTGAAACAACGACTCGGCGCGGTTGAGGTCTCCGGAGGTGACGTGCACGCAGCCGAGATAAAAATTGGCGCCCACTGCGAGCGACAGATCGCCGGTTTCCTCGTTGAGGCTGATGGCCTCCCTGGCAGCGGCAAGCGCCTCGGAAGAACGGCCGAGCTGCCACAGGCTCGCGCTCGTATAGACCGAAATCCAGCCGATCCGGGTCGGGTCGTCGATCTTCTTGGCAAGACGCTCCGCGTTCTTGAGCAGCTCGAGAATCTCTTCAAATCCAGCAATGGACCAAAGCGCGTTTCTCAGATTGAACCGAAGGTCAATTGCCTGCTCCACAGACTCCCGCGTCTCCGGCAGATTCGACCCTGCCAGAAGAGCCTTCTCGAACTGCGCCACCGCCTCACGAACCGCGGCGCGATCCATTGCGTTGGAGCCGGCACGCTGCAAATAAACAAATGCCTTCTCCCACACTTCTCCATTAAAGGCGTGATGCGCCAGCGCATCGATGATGTCGCTTGGATCATCGCCCACGTGACTCTCGATCACCTGAAAAATTTTTTCGTGCAGGCGCCGGCGGCGGCTCAATAATATGGTGGCGTAAGCCGCGTCTTGAACCAACGAATGCTTGAACGTGTATATGACATGAGGCTCAGAGCCGCGGCGGAAGACCATACCCGACTCCACCAGGCGGTCGAGGCAGGTTTGGAACTCGGACGGCGTCTTATCCGATACCGAAGAGAGCAGCTCCAGGGAAAACTCCCTACCGATTACAGCCCCGACCTGCGCGATTTCCTTTGCCTCCTCGAGTCGGTCTAGCCGGGCTTCAAGGGAGGACTGTAGCGTGGCCGGAATGACGTCTTCGACAACATGGTTATCGCTGTGGACGCGGTATTCCAGCACCGATTTAGTCAGCTCCTCGACGTACAGAGGCACCCCGTCAGCGCGCCTAACGATTCGCTCAATCACCGGTTCGGCGAGCCGGGTTCCGCAGATATAGCTTGCGATCTCGATTCCCTGTCTTCTTCCGAGCCGATTAAGCGAAACCGATGTTAAATGCGTATGGCCCGACCAGATTTGGCTGTATTCCGGCCGATAGGTAATCAACATCATGACCGGATAATTGGCGATGCGGGGTATCAGCTCGTCTATGAAATCGCTCATCGACGGATCGATCCAGTGAGCGTCCTCGAGCACGAACGAGACCGGCCGCTGCCTGCTCAGGTTTAAAACCTGATTAACCAGCATTTCGATCGTTCTCTGACGCAACTGCTGCGGCGTCAGCTCGAGCCGGCAATGACGCCCGTCCGGCTGTAACGACAATAGCGCCGCAAACAGCGGGCCGACTCGGTCGACGTCTTCCTTCAGCTCTTTTAACAGCTTGTCCAGCTTTTCCAGCTTGACCGCGTTGCTGTCGGTTCTAGTAAAGCCTGCGGCCCGCTGCAGCCTGTGAATGACAGGATAAAACGCACTGTGGGTATGAAGCGGTGAGCACTGGTAGTGCAGATTGAATCTAAGCTCATCACCCAGCTCGTCCCTGAAGTCCTTTACCAGTCGGGACTTTCCAATCCCGGCCTCACCCGACAGCAGCACGACCTGGCCTTCCCCATCCTTCGCCAGGTCCCAGCGTTCGTGAAGCAGGCCGAGCTCGTGGTCTCTCCCGACGAGTCGGGTGAGGGTGTCGCCCCGGGAGGCATCGAAGCGGCTTTCCGCAACGCTTTCGCCTATCACTCGCCAGGCGTGAACTTCTCCTGAAAACCCTTTCAGCCGCCGCGGGGGCAGTTCCTCCAGGTCGAAGGCCGTGCCGATAAGCCGCCTGGTGGTGGAGCTGATGACGATCTGACTTGCTTCGGCGGCGTCCTGCAGGCGCGCGGCCAGATTCGGTGTTTCCCCAATGACGGCCTTGAAATCCGAGGCGACTTTACCGATGAGATCGCCGACCACGACCTGGCCGGTTGCAATCCCAATACGCGCTCTTAGGCTCACATCGCCCGAAACAACGATTCCCTCGACCGTGGGAAGCGCATCCAGCGCGGCTCGGACGGCCCGCTCCGCCTGATCTTCATACGCGTGGGGCCATCCAAAGTAAGCCAGCACCCCGTCACCGGAGAACCTGGCCACGTAACCGTTGTAGCGCACCACTGCATCGGTTACGAGGTTTTGATAACGTTGCAGCACTTCTCGAAGATCTTCCGGATCGAGCTGCATGGACAGCTGCGTTGAACCGACAAGATCACAGAACATAACCGTGAGCTGGCGCCGTTCGGCCCGCCCGTCCACCGCATGCTCGGCCGACTTGACTTTAGGACTGAGTCGCGAAGGCTCCTTTTGAAGAGTCGCGATTTCCGCGAGCAGAATTCGACGGTGCCCGAGGGAGACACCGAGCTCTTTGAGGTCGGAGTCGTTCAGATAAACGAGCGCGCGAAAATCAATATCGTTACTTCTGAATATTTCCGCGTACTGACCAAGCCCGAGATTCTCGAGCCATTGCTCAATGTCAACGCTCATGGTCTGCCTCCTTCACGCAAAACTCGTTACCGGCCTGCGCCCGGAGTTCTTGCCGTCAGTGAGAGGCTCGCCTCCGCGCCTGGAGAAATCGCGTCGGCGGAAAGTCGTTGGGCACGAGTGTATCGCCGGTTTTATTCGCGCGCCAGAGCCCTGTCTAACAGAGCGCGGATTGCGATTCAGAAACTGAACCCCGCGCCCGATAGTGTCCTTTTAACCCCTACGCCAAAGAATGGCCGTAGATGCCCAGACCAACCGCGGCCAGACAAACTATGGTATGGATTTTTCCCCAGACTCTTCTGAAGGTTTTGAGATCTTCCTCGGATCTCACCATCTCGCTGCCACCCTCCTGCACCACTCGCTTGAGTGTCGCGGCAACGCCAAGCTCGAAAATCAGGAGGGGAATAATCGTCCATACCAGCCAGTCGTGGGAGGAATCCCATAAACGCCAGGCTGCCGTTCCGGCAATAACCCAAACGACGGTCTGAATAATCTGTATGTTCGCGAGCCACATAAGAGAGCGTCACCCGCGAGCGGCTTCCCGGGCGAAACGGCATTGCCTTTATCCTTGTTCCTGTCTCTGACCCCGTCCGTCAGTGCTCGACGATACCTTGGGGGCCGTATGTCTCATCGATCAGAAACGCGTAGCGGTTGCTGTAATTGAAACCTATCCCGCCGGTGCCCCTGGCATCGGCGCTCGCCATCTCCGCTTTATTGAATTCGAAGCCCGAATACAGTCGAATCATGGCGTAGTGAGGTTTACCGGTGACAGGATTTCTTATCGGTCCGAACTTTCCCTCGGCCACCCCTGGAATAACGATGCGTCCGGTGCGTTCTGCCATATCCCATTCCATCTCGATGGGCAGAAACAGAGTGTCCAGCTCTTCAGCAATGGTCGAGCCGATGATGTTGAACATCGTGTCCGGCTCCTGCTCTTCACCGGAGAGAATACTGATGATTGCCTTTCTTTGCGCCTCATCGGCGCGCTCGTCGACGATCCCCTGCGCCATCCCGCCGCCTTCGTGCAGCGGTCCGGGCCAGCGAAAGGTGGCGCCAAATCTCAAGCCGTTGAGGCGAACGTCGCCGAAGTGCCCCTCGACAATCTCCGACGCCTCGAAGCCCTGGCAGGGAGTCCGTGTCGGGGGGGCGTTGAACTCGCAGGGACAGCCGTAATCGCAGCTGCAGGTGGAGAGTTTTATCGTGCGTATTTTCCAGTCCACGTACGCCATCACCGCCTCCTCGGCCCGGGGGCGAGAACCCCCCTTGGGCCCTCGATGGATAACCGAAGTGCTCGTCATGTCCAGCGGGATCGATTCCCCTTGAAATCGAAACAACGCCGACAGTCGGGCAGTCTAAAAGCTCTCACCCGGATGCGTAAAGCACGCAACGCAACTGTCCAAAACGTGCACAAGGCCGCCCGCGCTCGGGGCCTTAATATCCCTGCGGGAAGCCGCAGACAAACGTGGATGATTAGGAAAAGAGAATTCGCGCAGAAGGTGGTGGAGGGACCGTAGGGACCGGAGCCGAAATATTTGAATCGATATTTCGGCCCGGGCCCCGGGAAGTAGTGTTGATTGCCGATAAGCCCGCCTGATTAACGAGCGCGTGAAGCGAGGGCGCGGAGATGCCCGTAACTGCAAGGCGCTCGGAGGAAAAGTGGCGATGGCGCAACCGAAGGCACGTCGGGCGCCTTTTCCCAGTGTAACTTAGCAGATGCGGGCATTTCCTCGTCCGCAGCCGCGGGTTCGCGAATCGCGCGGCTTAAGGCCCTCCGACGGTGAAGTCCTGCGAGGCCAGCACGTTGCCGATCTCGTCACGAACCTCTACCCGCCAATCGCCCGACCAGTACGGCGGAATCGTCTTGCTGGAGTAGGTGCGCCATGAGGTGCCGCCAACGTCCAGGGGCACTTCCGCCATCTCCACTCCGTCGCGCAGCCATACGTGCTTGATGGTGATGCCCTCGGCGCCGCTCACGCGGGTCCAGCACCACACCTCTCCCACGTCTACCGGAAAGCTGTCGCTCTCATCCACCGGCATCCGGTCGATGACGTTTCGGGCAACGGCGATATCCACAGATACATCCTGGGCGGAGACGGGGGCTACGCCGACCAGCGCCAGAAGCGCCACCGCGGTCAGTGTTTGTGTCAGGGTTCGCATGAATCCCTCCTAGTGTTCGATCCATTGGTACCAATGCGATAAAGCGCCGACTTCCGCCTGCGCTTCAGTTGAGTCTAGGCTACGGATCAGCGGGCCGCCAAAGGAAATAACGCACTTTTTTTGCGCTTTTTTAGACCCGGAAAAGCTCAGCGGTTTGGGCTCGCTTTCAGGTGCCGGATGAATCGCCTTTTTCACCTGCGGAGGAATCGTCCTGCGCATCGCCCGCTGCGGTAATCCTTCCAACGTTTGCAGCGAAAAATGCGTGCATGCGACGGGGGCTTGCTGGACCGAGAAAAGCGAACAGCAAGCCGAATACCAACAGCCCTGCGCCCGCCCAAACCACCCCGGGCGTCATCAGAAGATACACACCCAGCATCAGGTTCAGATACATCATCAGCCGGTTAAAGATGAAGAAGAATCGATACCCCCGATAGGATTCGGCCGACTGCCTGCCGGTTCGAACCCCGTAACAGAAGTGCCATAAGCCTCGCCGGGCCAGAAACAGATCGGTGGATCCGCCGATTTCCAGCAGACGGTTCAGCTCGCCGGGAATCGCCATGCGCTGCAAGGTGGTAATTTCACCGTCCTCGCCAGCAACCTTGACAAAGGTGTACTGAAGCTCCGTGCCGCGCTGGCCGAACTGCCCGAGCTCGACCAGATTTCCAGACAGCTTTCCGACCTTGCGGGACATTGGCGACGCGGTACTCATCGCGGTTTCAACCCTCTATTGAATCGACGGTCACAGGTCCGTCTGACCAGAACTCAATCCGGTTGCGCTCCGGATCACGCAGATAGAAAACGTCGGCGCCCCAGGCGTGCTTTTTGACTGGCCCGGGGTCCAGGCCGCGTTGTCGCAGCATCTGGTGCGCGGCGCGGATATCCTCCACCTTAAGCGTCATGGTAATACCGCTGCCGTGAGCGGTCTGAATACTGGCTCGACGGGCGTCGGCGACGCTCAGCCGCGAGGCGGAGTTCAGCTCGAACTCCACGAACCAGTCGTTCTCGAAAGCGGCCGCCAGCCCGAGTCCGTCCCGGTAGAAAGCGACGCACTCTCGCCAGCGGCTGCAGTACAAAATCGTGTTGACGCGATTGATGGTTGGTGGTGTGCTCACAAAGAAGGATGCCGCTTGAAACCGGCCCGGCTGCACGTGCTAAGGTGGGATCGTATCCATCCAAGAGTTCGAGGAAGTCCGGATCGTAAGAAATCATGGCCGCAACTGAACCACACGATTGGAATCAAAAATTCGCCGAAGTGGTGCGCGCGGCCTGCATCGAGGCCGCGGTCAACGGCTACGAGAATGCATCGATAAGCGGTCTTTGCGCCGAGGGCGCCTTCGAGGCCGCTATAAGCGCGATCAGAATGCTCAATCTGCGAAAGCTCGCCGAAAGCGAAGAGTTCGAAATCCGTTAACGCCCTGCTACCCGGCGCGGTGCCGTCGACGCTCACGTATCCAGATGCGCCGGCTTGCCCCTGACGCCGTCATAGAGGACCGCCTGCCGCAGCTTCATGATTCGATCGTGCTCGGCAAGGGCGGCCGCGTCCATATCCCGCGCGGGCGGCGTCTCGTGGACGAAATGACCGAAGCGATCTTCGCCGCGAACCAGCCAGGCGCTGTCTCGTTGGGCGTTGATCTGTCTCACGTGGGGCGCAATGTAGCGCATTGCGACGCCGATGCGCCGCTGCTTGGAACGGTTGGGCTCGGAGCCATGCACAGTACGGATGTTGTGCAGAGAGATTTCACCAGGGATTAGTATCAGGTATTCGGCCTCGCGCTCATTCACTTCGACGGCGATTTCCTGTCCGCGGGTAAGCAGATTGTGTTCCGCCAGGGTGTCGTGATGAGGGAGCTGCGCCAGCTTGTGACTTCCGGGAAGCATTTTCATACAGCCGCTTTCAAGGTTGGAATGCGACAGGGCCACCCAGGCCGTGACCACGTCGGGCTCGCTGAGTCCCCAGTAGGTGGAATCCTGATGCCAGGAGACGTAGCTCGGGTCGCGAGCGCCCTTCACGAACAGACTCAATCCCCATAGAAATATGTCGGGCCCCAGCACGTCCTCCACCGCGTCCAGAATGACTGGGTGGCTGGCCAGGTCCCGGGCCCAGGTTTGAAGCAGATAGAGCTTCTGTCCCCTGGAAGGCCCATACCAACCCTGATGCTCGCGCTCGTACTTTTCAAAACGACGGCGAAACGCCGCCGTTTCCTCGGCCGACAGGGCGGCGACCGGGGCGACAAAACCGTTGTCCCGGTAATAGGCAATCTGCTCTGGGCTCAACCTTTTAGGCACGAGTGGACCACTCTCCCGGTAGGGGTGCCGACCTGTTTTTTAATGCGGTGCGGGCCGCATTATAACGCCGCTTTCGCATTCTGCGGCTTGCGAAGCACCGCCGTGGTGCGGCCGAAAAAATGATATATTCGCCGCACGTTGTCGCCATTTACTGAGGTCGAAATGTCCGCGAAAGCGATCTTCGGGGAGATGCCACAGATGAAGATTTCAACTGCGATTCAGACCTCCGCCTTAATCGCACTTCTCGCCGTCCCGACGATACCTGCGCTGGCGTGCAGCGCAGCGGGCCCCAACACCCACGTGGGCAATGTGCTGTCCGTGGACCGGGACGCCGGCACGTTCACGATACTGGACGCTGAAAACATGAGCCCGGTGACGCTTGCCGCCGACGAAGCGCTGCTCGATCAGGTGTCGAGCATCAGCGGCAGCGTCGCCGTCACTTACGAGAAAGACGGCGACACGCTGAGAGCGCTAGCGCTCAGATAAAGCGTCCGTCGCTCAGCGCAGTCGTAAGCCCGGCTGAGGGAGGCGACGCCTCATGGCCGCAAAAGCCGAAACCCTGCACGGTGGGTCCGAGACACCGCCTGATATCGCTCCCGAGGAATGGCGCATGCGGCTGGATCTCGCGGCGGCATATCGGCTCGCGGTGATCTACGGCTGGACAGACCTGAACAACACCCATTTTTCCGCGCGAATCCCTGGCACCGATCATTTCCTGCTGAACCCCTTCGGCATGTTGTTCGATGAAATCACCGCCTCTTCGCTGATCAAAGTCGATCACCGAGGCAACGTCATCGGCGAAAGCAGCTATCCCGCCAATCCGGCGGGCTTCGTGATTCACGGCGCTATTCACATGGCGGTTCCCGACGCCAACTGCACCATTCATACCCACAGCCGTTTCGGCACCGCGGTAGCCATGCAAAAGAACGGGCTTTTGCCCGCGAGCCAGAAGGCGCTCACGCTCATGGGCTGGCTTGCCTACCACGATTTCGAGGGGGCCGCGCTGGATACCGACGAACGCCCGCGCATCGTCGGCGATCTGAGGGATAAGAAACTCATGATTCTTCGCAACCACGGTCTTTTGAGCGTGGGCAAAACGATGGGGGAGGCTTTCGTCTGGATGTATCGACTGGAGACCGCCTGCCGGATGCAGATCGACGCGCTTTCCGGGGGCGCCGCGCTCAACCCGATCTCCGAATCGACCCAGCGGCACACCATTGCCCAGGGATTGAAGATGTACGGCCCCGGCGGCTTCATCGAAGCCGGCCTGGAATGGCCGGCACTGATACGTCAGCTCGAGCGTTTGGATGGAACTGGCTACCGCGCGTGAAGCGTCGAAATGCGATGTCTGTGCGGGGCTCGACAAAGGCACGGCATGCTTTCCCCACGCCCGGACCTGACCTAGGTCGGTCACCTCTCCCCATACGCGACGGATAAACCGGAGAACTTTACTGCAGCACCCACTCCCGAATTTTGGTGATACCGAACTTCCAAAATCTGCAAACAGGGACAGACGAGGATCGCGTCAAGAGGATGGGCCTAATGCCTTGCCGGAAACGCGCCCTTGCTCGAAAATTCTCGTTGGAGGCGTTTTTACGTCTCGAACCAATCGCACCGCTTCCATAAGTTTTATTAAATAGTAAGTGACATCGAACTCCCACCAGTAAAATCCGTGCCGAGCCGACGTTGACCAGCGATGGTGATTGTTATGAAAACCATCCCCGAGGTTTATCACCCCCATAATATAGTTGTTGCGGCTGTCGTCGCCGTTATCAAATCGTTTGTTGCCCCATTTGTGCAGCACTGAATTAGTGGCAAACGTCAGCTGCCAAACGATTACCGTACGGACGAAGAAGCCCCATACCACCATCTGCCATGCGTTGGTGCCCAGCTCGGGACGGAAGGAGTCGAGATATGCGCCGGTTGCCGCGAGCGCTACGATCATAACGATTGCGGGAACGTGGTAGAAAGTGTCAAGCAGCCGAAGCTCCGGATAGCAACTTAAATCTTTAACTTTCTCATAGCTGACATCAAGAATGCGAGGAGATTCCAGCCAGCCGTTATGCGCGTGCCAAAAGCCATGACGGGGCGAGTGCCAGTCCTGATCGGTATCTGAATGACGGTGGTGGTGCCGGTGTACGGCCGCCCACCAAATCGGTCCGCGCTGCAAACTGGTCGCCCCCCAGAAAGCCAGAATGAATTGAAACCAACGACTGGTATTGAACGAGCGATGCGCGAAGTATCGGTGATAGCACAAGGTAACGCTCAGCATCCCTTGGAGGACACAGAAAACCAGCGCTATCCCGGCCGGCGCCGAGAATCCAGCGGTAAAAATGCCGATCAAGGCCGCGGCATGAATACCCCAGCGGATGCTGCGTATCAGCATCCATTGCACTCGACGTGCAGGAGGAAGCGGCGCTTCAACCGTATTGACCGCGGCCATACATCGACGCATTTATGCGGACGGACTTTCAAAATTGGAGAGCGGAATGATACCGGGCTCGGCGCGTGTGAGGTAGTCGCGCGCTGGCTTCATCGAGGTGGGCCTGGAGTCGCCGGCACTCGTCTCCCAGCCCGAGCGCCTCGAAGGCTTCGGCCATCGAATCTGACGCCTACAGTCTTCAGCCTCCAAGCCTGAGGATCCGAAGATGATAGTTGCGTCTTCCAACTCCAGTAAATTGCAACCCCTATCGACAGGCTGCGCAAAAGCAAAGGCCCCGCCGAGGCGGAGCCTTTGTTCCCCAGTCCATTCGGCAGCACCCCACTGGGGAAGGGTGTGTTAAGCCGGCGCCTCAACGGCGTCGCCCCTGCCTCATTGCCTTCAAGGATACCCGCGCTGGCACGT
>JBFIYQ010000007.1:0-18616 GCA_041605275.1 Gammaproteobacteria bacterium | reverse complement strand
CGCGGCCATTCGATATAAACGTCGCGAAACAGGCTTACCAGATCGTAAGTCACCGGGCCGGTGACGGCGTCCTGAAAATCCAGCACCCCCGGGTTGTTCTCCTCGAGCCGCATGAGGTTTCTGGAATGGTAGTCTCGATGCACGAATACCTGCGGCTGCTCCAGGCAGCGCTCGATGAGCAGATCGAAACAATCCTGCATGCGGCGGCGAAAGCGGTCGTCGATTTCAACACCCAGATGCTTTGTCAGGAACCAGTCGGGAAACAAGTTGAGCTCGGTAAGGAGCTTCTCTCGATCGAAATCGTCCACCGCCCCGGCGGGCACGCCCGTTTGCATGCGCAACAGCGTGTCCAGCGCGTCGGCATAGAGGGCGTCGCAGTTTTCGTCGTTCAGCTCGTCGAGATAGGAGCGCGAGCCAAAATCGGACAGCAGCAGAAGACCCCGCTGAACGTCGGCGTGGATGATCGAAGGCACGTTCACTCCGGCGTTCTCCAGCAGCGACTGAACGTGAAGAAACGGCCGGCAGTCTTCGTGATCCGGCGGCGCGTCCATGAGAATGAGGCTTCGGCCTTTGGTGGTTACACGAAGATAGCGCCGGAAGCTCGCGTCGCTGGATGCGGGCGCGGTGCGGTGCGACGGTCCCGCGAACTCGTTCAGCCATTCGCGGATCGCCTCGTCGCGTTCTTCCGCGTTTGCATCGGGCGATGCGTCTATCATCTGTCTGGGTACAGGATCCTCTTCGATCGCGGCGGGCGAAGCTTAGCACGCCCCGCGCGAACGGATGATGACTGTTGCAGAATGGAACGACTCTATTGCCTCCTCCCATGATGCTGATCTGGATTAGCACAATCGTTATCGGTCTCGTCCTGCTGGTGTGGGGTTCGGACCGCTTCGTGCTCGGGGCGTCGGTGACGGCGCGAAACCTGGGCGTGCCGCCGCTGGTTGTCGGGCTGACGGTCGTTGGTGTCGGCACTTCCGCACCCGAAATCTTTGTCAGCACGATGGCCGCCCTGGGCGGCAATCCGGGTGTCGCGGTCGGCAACGCGGTGGGATCCAACATCGCCAACATCGGCCTGGTGGCGGGGATCTGCGCGCTAGTTCGTCCCGTGACCGTGAAGTCGGAGGTGCTGCGGCGGGAGTTTCCGCTGATGTTCCTGGTCATCGGCCTGGCCTGGTTCGTGCTAAACGACCACATACTCGGGTTCCCCGACGGCCTGGTGCTGATGGCGAGCTTTGCCGTCCTGCTCGGTGTTTTTGTCGGAACCGCGGCCGGGGCGAAGCGTTCGGATCCCTTGAACGTAGAGCTGACGGAGCACATCCCGCGCGACATGACGACGCTCACCGCGGTGTTGTGGCTGCTGGCCGGTCTGCTTGTGCTGCTGGTGAGCTCTCGCCTCATCGTCTGGGGCGCCGTCAGCCTGGCTCGCGCGCTGGAGGTGAGCGACCTGGTCATCGGGCTGACCATCGTGGCCGTGGGGACCAGCCTGCCGGAGCTGGGGGCGGCGGTGGCCAGCGTGCTCAAGAACGAGCCGGATCTGGCCATCGGTAACGTGCTCGGGTCCAGCATGTTCAATCTGCTGCCGGTGCTCGCCGCGCCCGCTCTCATCGCCCCCGGCCCGGTGGAAGGCGCGGTGGTGGGCCGCGACCTGCCGGTGATGATGTTCATGAGCGTGGCTTTGTTCCTGATGGCTTCCGGCTACCGGCGGCCGGGGCGGATTAGCCGCCTGGAGGGCGCCGTGCTGTTGTCGGCTTTCGCTGTTTACCAGGGAACCTTTCTGTTTTCCGGCGGGATCTGAAGCTTTGCCCGCTTTGCGGGAGATAAATGGCGCGAAGGGTTAAACTTAGAACAGTCAGTTCCGAGGGGGCGACGCCAATCCCATGCCGCAGCAAAGCTCACCCATCCACCCGACGCCGCTGTCGCCGGACACCGAGCGTCTGATCAGCTCGGGTCGCGAGGTCATCGAAACTGAGGCCAGAGCGCTCGGTAACCTGACGAGCAGAATCGACGACGCCTTCGTCGCCGCCTGCCGGGTGATGTATGTCTGCGAAGGGCGCGTGGTGGTTACCGGCATGGGTAAATCGGGCCACGTGGGTCGCAAGATCGCCGCCACCCTGGCCAGCGCCGGCACGCCGTCGTTTTTCCTCCATCCGGGCGAGGCCAGCCACGGCGACCTGGGCATGATCACCGCTGACGACGTGGTGCTGGCCATATCCAATTCCGGAGACACCTCGGAAATTCTCACCATCCTGCCTCTGATCAAGCGACTGGGCGTGCCGCTCATCGGCCTCACCGGCAATCCCGACTCGCGCATCGCCCGGGAGGCGGACATCAACATCGACGTCAGCGTCGAGGAGGAGGCCTGCCCCCTGGGTCTGGCGCCCACCGCCAGCACCACCGCGGCGCTCGCCATGGGCGACGCGCTGGCCATTGCGTTGCTGGAGGCGCGGGGCTTCTCGGCGGAAGACTTTGCCCGCTCCCACCCGGGGGGACGCCTGGGGCGGCGGCTCCTGCTGCACATCAGCGACGTGATGCACACCGGCGACGGCGTTCCCGCGGTGACCGCCAACGTGCGGCTGTCCGACGCGCTGATGGAGATGACCCGGGCGCGTCTGGGCATGACCGCCATCGTCGACGAGGACCGGAAGGTGCTCGGCGTCTTTACCGACGGCGACCTGCGTCGCACTCTGGATAAGCGGGTGGACGTGCACAAAGCCTCCGTGGACGAGGTCATGACCCGGGGGTGCATTACGGTCCGCGCCGAGCTGCTGGCGGCGGAAGCGCTCAACATCATGCAGAAACACGCCATCAACGCGCTGCTTGTGGTCGACAACGACGAGCGGCTGGTGGGGGCGCTCAACATGCACGACCTGCTTCGCGCCGGCGTGCTCTGACGCGAGGACGGCGGCTTGGAAGATGCGCTCAAACGGGCGTCCGGAGTCAAGCTCGTCGCATTCGACGTGGACGGCGTGCTCACCGACGGCGGCCTTTACATCGGCGACAATGGGGTGGAGTACAAGGCGTTTTACTCCCGGGACGGTCACGGCATGCGCATGCTTCTGGACAGCGGCGTGCAGATCGGGGTGATCACCGGAAGACGATCGCAACTCGTTGCCGACCGCATGGTCTCTTTAGGAGTGGAGCACGTTTATCAGGGCTGCCGTGAGAAGGGCCCCGGCTTCGAATCACTGCTGAAAGACACGGGTCTTAAAGGCGACGAGGTCGCTTTCGTGGGTGACGACGTGATGGACCTGCCGGCCATGGCCCGGGCGGGGCTCGCCATCGCTGTTGCCGATGCCCACCCGCTGGTCATCGAGCGGGCCCAATGGAAGACCCCAAGCCCCGGCGGCCGCGGCGCGGTGCGGGACGTATGCGAGCTGGTGATGCGGGCAAAAGGCAGCCTCGATCGCGTGCTGAGCGCCTATCTCAACGGCTGAACGTCACCATGTCCAAGCGCTATGTGCTACTGTTTCTGGTCCTCGCGGCGGTTGCTTTGCTGAGCGGCTGGTTTCTCGACCGCCTGGACGAAGAGCCGCCGACGCGGGTCGAAGGCGCACGCCAGCGGCCCGACTATTTCGTCGAAAACTTCACCGCTACCACGCTCGATCTGAGCGGCTTCCCCACCCGGCGCCTGGACGCCGCCTACATGGCCCACTATCCCATGACCGACACCCACGAGCTGGAGGATCCCTACCTGGTACTGTTTGCCGAACTCAAAACGCCGTGGCACGTTCGCTCCGAAAGGGGCTGGCTGTCGCCCGACGGTGAGGAGATGAGGTTGCTCGGCAAGGTTCGTATCTGGCGCAACAACGAGTCGGGAGAGCGCCAGGTGGACATACGCGCGGAGGACCTGCGCGTGTTCCCGGGCAAAGAGTACGGCGAGACCGAAAAGCGGGTCATTATCACCACCCCTCAAAGCCAGTCCCGGGGACTGGGCATGCGCGCGTGGCTGGGGGAGAGCCGGCTGGAGCTTCTTTCACAGGTGCATACGGTATATGAACGCCCCGTACGATAAGTTGTTTGCGCTGCTGCTGGCGCTTTGCCCGTCACCCGGCGCGCTGGCGCTGTCCACGGACCGGGATCAGCCCATCAACATCGAGGCGGATCGCGCCGAGGCCGATAACGCCAAGCGCGTCACCACCTATTACGGCGACGTGATCATCACCCAGGGCACCCTGAGGATTACCGGCGAAACCGTGACCATTCAGTACGACCAGGAGGACCGCTTGACCAAGCTGGTGTCGGAAGGCGCGCCGGCGCGCTTCCGGCAGCTCCCCGACGGCAAAGCCGACGCGCCGAAGAATTATCAGGTGGCCCAGGCGTCACGCATGGAGTACTACGCCCAGGACGACCTTATCGTTCTCCTGGGGGACGCGATTTACGGTGAGGGCGGCGACGAGGTTGCGGCTGATCGCATTGTTTACGACTCGGTCAAAAGCCAGATGAAAGCGGAGTCCCGCGCCGCCGCCGAAGGCGAGAGCAAAAAATCGTCCCGCGTGAAAATTAAAATCGAGCCGAAAAAGTCTCCATAATTTCGACCCCGCACTCGCCCGGCGCAGCCCGCGGTCTCAAAAAAATCAGCAGTTCTTCACACGCATGAGCATTCTTACCGCACGCGGCCTGGCCAAGAAATACAACGCCCGCGCTGTCGTCAACGACGTCAGCTTTGAGGTGAACAGCGGCGAAGTCGTCGGCCTGCTCGGGCCCAACGGCGCGGGAAAAACCACCAGCTTTTACATGGTCACGGGACTGGTGCCAGTGGACTCGGGGCGCGTCCACCTGAATCAGGAGGACATCACCGATCTGCCGATACACGAGCGGGCCCGACTCGGGCTCGGCTACCTGCCCCAGGAGCCGTCCGTGTTCCGCAAGCTCACCGCGGCGCAGAACATCATGGCGATCCTGGAGACGCGCCCGGGTTACAAGTCATCGGAGCGCAGTCAGCGGGTGGAAAAGTTGATGGACGAACTCAATATTTCCCATCTTCGCGACCATCGCGGGGACACCCTTTCCGGCGGCGAGCGCCGGCGCGTGGAAATTGCCCGGGCCCTGGCTGCCGAGCCCCGTTTCATGCTGCTGGACGAGCCTTTTGCCGGTGTCGATCCGATTTCGGTCAGCGACATTCAGCGCATCATTCGCTTTCTCTGCCAGCGCAGCATCGGGGTTCTGATCACCGACCACAACGTGCGCGAAACGCTCGGGATCTGCGACCACGCCTACATCGTCAATGACGGGCGTATCATCGCGGAAGGCGGCTCGGACACCATCCTCAAGGACGAGCGGGTACGGGAGGTCTATCTGGGGCACGATTTCAGGCTTTGAAGAGCAGTGTCGATCTTCGGTCGAGTTTTGCCGAACCGTTTCAACCCGTGCTTGGATAAACCGGGCGGTGGGTTCCACGGGCCGCCAATCTTCAGGCAGTTAGGGGTGGAAAAAGAAGCGTTTTCTATCCGCGAAGGGGGGGTGTGATTAACACCTCATTTCAGCGAGAGCACCCCCTTTGGAAATGCCATCCTGCTAAAATATAGGCATATAAAAACATCCACTTATGACCCGTCAGTGAAACAATCCCTACAGCTCCGCCTAGGTCAGCAGCTGGCCATGACGCCACAGCTTCAGCAGGCGATCCGCCTGCTGCAGTTGTCGACACTGGAGCTCAATACCGAAGTCCAGGAGGCGCTCGAGTCCAATCTGATGCTCGAGGTGGACGAGGAGGACAACGAGGTCGAAACGCAGCCCGCCGACGCGAACGGTCACGATCGGGATTCAAGCGTCGAGCCCGTGGACATTCCCACCGATCTTCCCGTGGACAGCGTTTGGGAAGACATTTACGACAGCATTCCCACCTATTCCAGCGGATCCGGCTCTTCCGAGTTTTCCGACGGCGAGTATCAGCGCAGCGCCGCGGAAACGCTGGGGGATCATCTCTTCTGGCAAATGAGCCTGATGCGGTTTTCCGACGTGGACGCCGCGATCGGCGCTGCCCTTATCGACGCGGTCAACGACGACGGGTACCTGAGACTGAGCATCGAGGAGCTTAAGGAAAGTCTCGCCGCGCAGCAGGTGGAAGTGGGCCTGGACGAAATCGAGGCGGTGCTCCACCAGGTGCAGAATTTCGACCCCGTCGGAGTGGCGGCTCGGGATCTTCGCGAATGTCTCATGCGCCAGCTGCAGCAGTTTCCGGAAGACAAGCGCTGGCAAAAGGAAGCGGTCGAGCTGGTGGACAAGCACCTCGGGCTTCTGGCTTCGCGGGACTATGCGCAGCTTAAAAAGAGCATGAGGCTGGACGAGGACGCTCTGAAGCAGGTGATCTACCTGATTCAAAGCCTGAATCCCCGCCCCGGGTCTCAGATCCAGCCGGCCCCCGCCGAATACGTGATTCCCGACGTTTTCGTGCGCAAGCAAAATGGCGCCTGGCGGGTGGAGCTGAACAGCGACGCGTTTCCGAGGCTGCGCGTCAACTCGCACTATGCGGGCCTGATGCGCGGCGCCGAGAACGGCGCCGACAAGGACTGTCTGAAGTCACACCTCCAGGAGGCGCGCTGGTTTATTAAGAGTCTCAAAAGCCGCAACGACACCCTGCTCAAGGTGGCCAAGTCCATCGTCGAACGGCAGCAGGGTTTTCTCGAGTACGGGGAAGAGGCGATGAAGCCCATGGTGCTTCACGACGTTGCCCAGGAAGTGGAGATGCACGAGTCCACGATTTCCCGGGTGACGACGCGAAAATACATGCACACGCCGCGGGGAATTTTCGAGCTCAAGTACTTCTTCTCGAGCCACGTATACACCAAGAGTGGCGCCGAATGCTCCTCAACCGCGATTCGCGCCCTGCTGAAAAAGCTCATTGCCGCGGAGAACCCCTCCCGGCCGTTGAGCGACAGCAAGCTCGCGGCCATCCTCTCGGAGCAGGGCATCAAGGTTGCACGAAGGACGGTGGCGAAATATCGTGAGGCCATGGCCATTCCCTCCTCCACCGAACGTAAGTCTCTGACCTGACCCTCCCCCGCATGGATTTCATGTCCAATAACCAGCAAAAAGCCCGCGGGCGGCCGCATTTGGGGGGAGAAGCCTCGCTTCGAGCCCGCGGCGTTGAGCCCTCCCACGTGTTTCCACCGACTCCCGTGCCTGCCGGCACGTGGAGCGAAAGGAGCCTGACAATGCAAATAAACTTGAGTGGACACCATGTCGAAATCAGCGAACCGTTGCGTAAGTACGTCACGAGCAAACTGAGCAAGCTCGAGCGGTACTTTGACCAAGTAACCAACGCGCACGTGGTGCTCACGGTGGAAAAGCAGGTTCAAAAGGCAGAGGCCTCGGTTCATGTCTCCGGGGGCCTGCTGTTTGCAGACGCAACGGAAGCCGATATGTATGCGGCGATCGACGCCATGACGGACAAGCTCGATCGTCAAATCCGGCGGCACAAGGAAAAGCTGACGGATCACCGTCGCGGCGAAGGTGGCCTCAAGGCCCGGCAGGAGGAATAATCCCCTACGGCAGAAAATCGGGCTTCGGTCGAATGCTGCCGCTCAAGCGAATCAGGCTTGGGCGGGGTAAAGACCAGGCGCTCATTCTTGGCGAAGAGCGGAGAGAGTCGCCGCAGTCCGGCGCTCGGGCGGAGGCGCCCTCGAAGGACGAGGGAACGGGCAGTGCCGTTTCGGATCCAAAAGTTATGAGCAAACCCGAGCTACTGGTACCGGGGCGCGCCCGATGCCAGGAGGATATCACCAGTAAAAAGCGGGCGCTGGAAGTCTTGAGCGAGCTTATCGCCGAGGAGCACGAAGAGCTGACCCCGCGCGACGTGCTCAACTGCCTGGTCGCCCGGGAGAAGCTCGGCAGCACCGGGCTGGGTCACGGCGTGGCTATTCCCCACGGGCGCATGCCCCAGGTTCAATCGGCGCTGGGCGCGGCGCTCACGCTCAGAAGTGGAGTGGACTTTGACGCCCCGGACAGTGAGCCGGTGGATCTGATCGTGGCCCTCATCGTCCCCGAGGAATCCACCGACGAGCACCTGCACATACTCGCGAATCTCGCCCAAGCCTTCAGCGATCCGGAATCGGTGCGCGCCGTGCGCGAAGCGGCCACGCCGGAGGAACTGTCCAGCCTGCTCGGCGGATTTCTGGCCAAGTCCTGAAGCAAATTACCAGCGGTTGACCGCAGCCGGAGCCGTTGAAGATGTCGAACCCGCCGCAACGGAGCCCGAGTTGAGCGCGAAGGTCCACGACCTCACGGTGGACGCGCTCTATGCGCGCCACGCCGAGGGCTTAAGGCTGGAGTGGATCGCCGGCCGATCCGGCGGCAGCCAGGCGCTGCGCACGGAGGAGTCTTCCAGCTGGCCGGCGAACATGGTCGGCCACATGAACCTGGTGCGGCCTCACCAGGTGCAGGTCATCGGTCGCTCGGAAACCGAGTACCTGGATTCGCTTTCGGGCGCCGATGCAGAAACCACTAGCGAGCGACTTTTCAAGGCCAAGCCGGCCATGGTCATCATTGCCGACGGGCTCAAGGCGCCGAAAAGCATCATTGCCGGCGCGGCCGAGTCCGGAACGCCGGTGCTCTCCTCCCCTACCGCCAGCGACACCGTGGTGCAGGCGCTGCAGCACGACCTCGCCCGGCGCTTCGCCCGCCGCCACGTGGTGCACGGCGTGTTCATCGAGGTGATGGGCGTGGGCGTGCTGATCACCGGCGAGGCGGCAATCGGTAAAAGCGAGCTGGCGCTCGAACTCATCAGCCGGGGTCATCGCCTGGTGGCCGACGACAGTCCGGAGTTCTATCTCACCGCGCCGGGGATCCTCGAAGGCTGCTGCCCGCCGGAGCTGCAGGATTTCATGGAAGTCCGGGGTCTGGGCATCGTCAACGTGCGCGAACTGTTCGGCGACGGATCGGTCAAACGCGATCGGAACTTAGGCCTGATTGTCCGGCTTCTGCTGCTCGACGATGAGGGCTTGAGTCCGGAGGAGCGCCTCGAAGGCATCCGCCGCATGCGCAAGATTCTCGAGGTGCCGGTGCCGGAGTACACCCTTCCGGTGGCGCCGGGACGAAACCTCTCGGTGCTGGTGGAGTGCACGGTGCGCAATCACCTGTTGCTGAAGAAAGGTTACGACGCGGCCCACCAGTTTGCCGAACGTCAGAATCGTCTGATGCGCGGCGATGAGGAGTAGAGCCGATTGCGCGGTCGATCGTTTGCGTGAACTTCACTGTCGTGCACATGTTAAAACGGTGCGCTGTAGATGGTAGGTGGTAGATGGGGCGGCTGTTTCAAGCGGCTTCATTCCCCATCTACCTTCGACCATCTACTATCTTCCGCAAGTACTCGATGCTGAATTGCCACCATTCGTGAACTGGATCCTGATCAGCGGTCTCTCCGGCGCCGGCAAAAGTATTGCCATGCGCGCGCTGGAAGATCTCGGTTTTTTCTGCGTCGACAATCTCCCCATGACCATGGTGCCGGCCCTGGCGGAGCAGTTCCGTGCCGCGGGCACCGACCGCGAGCGCCCCGTTGCGGTGGTGGTGGATGCCCGCGGCGCCGGGCGCGGGCTGGAAAAGTTTTCCGACGTGATCAGGCAGCTGCGCGCGGACGGCATCCATCCTCAGGTGATCTTTCTCGAAGCCGAGGACAACGTGCTCATCACCCGCTTCAAAGAGACCCGCCGCCGGCACCCGCTGACCTCGAAGGACTGCACCCTGTCGGAGGCCATCAGCCGCGAGCGCACGCTACTCGCGCCGCTGAAGGAAAACGCGGACGTGGTCATTGACACGACCCACACCCACCTTTACCAGCTGAGAGATTTAGTGCGGCAGCGACTTTACGAAAGCGCGCCGGACAGCTTCTCGGTGCTGCTTCAGTCCTTCGGCTACAAGAACGGCGTGCCCCAGGACGCCGACATGGTTTTCGATGCCCGCTGTCTGCCTAATCCATTCTGGCAGCCCGAGCTGAGATCCCTCACCGGCCAGGACCAGGAGGTGATCCGTTACCTGGAGGCGCAGCCGGAAGCGGCCAAGATGCTGGCGAGCCTCGAGGGGTTTCTGGACCAGTGGATACCGGCCTTCGAGCACGACAACCGCGCCTACCTCAACATCGCCATCGGCTGCACCGGCGGTCAGCACCGATCGGTCTACCTGGTGGAAAAACTCGCCGAGCACTTAAACGGCAAGCGCGAGACCGTCATCGTGCGTCACCGCGAGCTCGACTGAGCGGAAGACGGCGCGGACGCGCCGCCGTCTTCCGCCGATTCCCGCCCTTACCCAGGCCGCCGCCACGGCGGCGTTTAATAGGCGTCCAGCGACTCCTGGGGGTGGGTCAGCGCCATTCGCCTGAGCGCATTCAGGGTATTCGGATCCACAGAGGACTTTGCCCTGCGGGGCGAAACCGAGCGCTCCTGAGTCAGGCAGTGGTCGTTGTACCAGCGCAGTATTCCCGTCCCGGAGCCGTAGGCAACCCGCCGGGAAGCCAGCGCGCGGCCGCGGAGATAGTTCAGCGCATCGCCGAGCGCGACGCAGATGGCGTTGCGATCCACTCCGGAGACCGTGACACCGGACTTCTCGAACTGCGGCTTTTCCTCTGACGCGGACGTGACCGAACGATAGTTCTCGTCATAGTCGCCGAGGCCGTCCGGCACGCTGAAGCCGGGCTGATGAAACAGCGCCCGAAGCTGCTGCGGGCTCATTTCGGTCACGTTCGCCGCCGTCGCGGTCGAGGGCGTGGAAGCGCTCGTGAGCCAGACAAGCGCACCGCACAGCGTCCAGCAAGCGGATCTCGTCGTCTTCATGGCTACCTCCTCATCGCGGTCACTGTTGCCCCCTTGCAAAAATCTGCGCGCCCTGGCGCCTGTGGTGGACGGCAATCAGTGGCCGGGGCCGGCGGGAGGAGTGTGCGCACGGGCGCGCGGCGGGTTCTCCGCCGGGATCCGTTTTCGCGTCCGTCTGCCGCCGCAGGCGGCCGGAGACTGCCTCGCTTCCCGCCGAGCCTTCGCACTGACCACAGGAGCGCCGATGGGCGGCACGCGTCTCGCGCTCAGACCCGCTTCGGCGCCTGGGGGCTCATCGGCAACCCGGCCGTCAGGCCGGGGGTGATGCCGACGGAAATAGTGACCGACCGAGCGTGCGCAGCAGCGAACGAACTTTGCCAGACGGATTCCGCGAACGATCCATAGCACCTCGCTTCGCTTAATTCTGATCATGATTCACCTCCTCGGCTTTCCCGTATGCACGTACTCGACCTCGAGGCCGTTGGTTTCGTCGGTGAAATAGACGGCGTAATAGCCGGGCGCATTGCGGTAACGTCCGGGCGCGTCAATCGTTCTTGGGCTCAACCCGAGCAGCAGATAGTGCAGCCGGTGCACGTCGCCGTTGCGAAGCGGCGCCGGCCGCCCGCGCTTGATCTCCCGGCACCGCGGGTAGCCTCCATTCCCGGACCAGTCGTTCGCTCCGCGACGCCCGCCTTCGAAGCGGGCGACGTCGTCACCTGGCAACGGCGTGGACCCGCCGCGGCGGACATGGGTCGGCCAGCTAAGCTCCCGGCGCAGCAACAGCTCGAGCACCCTCATCATCTGCGAGATCTCGAGACCCAGCGCATCCACGCCGGCGCTGATCCGGATTTCGATCTCCGCTACGCGTCGCTGTAACAGGCATCGCCCACTTTTGCTCGAACGCGCTTCAGAATTTCTCTCGGGCGTACTCTCGGAAGTCATGACGAAAACCCATTCATCCGTCGCCCCTAAAGTGGCGGTAAGACTCAGCGCTATAGAAGGAACAGCAGCACCAGCACCACGCCGCCGGCGAACGCCCAGGCCCAGATCACATCCATGATCTCCAGGCAGAACGCGTGGAAGTCGTAGTCGCTTTCGCCGCTGCCCGAGGCGGTCTCGCCGGAAGGCGGCTGCTGCCAGCTGCTTTTGATCCTGAATCGATGCCAGGCCATAGGAGTGAACCTCAACAAAGAGTTCGTCGGTCCTATGCTTTCATCGCGGTCGCGGCGAGCCTGTGGCAATTGCCACAAGGGGGGGTAAATAAGGATCTCCAAAGGGAAACGCGGCTCGATGGGCGGAGGTTTATGCCCGGAGCCGGTCGGTCCGGGGGCACGCCGGCGGGGCCGCAGGTGAGACCGCGCCGGCCCGCGCCCGGGCTTCATCTTTAGGCGGGGCGCTACGCCCCTTTGACTTCCTTCACCATCTCGGCCAGGCGCGCCAGATCGCGTATGACGATGGCTCCGCTCGGCCGCTCGATGAGTCCCGCCTGTTCCAGATGATTGAGCTCCCGGGTTACCGCCTCGCGGTGGGTGCTGATGCGGTTGGCGATCTCCGCGTGCTTGGGCGCCGGCCTGATTTCCGCGGTGTTGTCTTCTGGAGACTGCTCTTTGGCCAGACGCAGCAGCTCGGCGTGGATCCTGTTTTTTACCCCCATGGCGCTGAATTCAAACACCCGTTCGGAGAGCAGCCGGATGAGAGCGGTGAGTCTTTTCAACTCCGCCTGCGAAACGGAGGGATAGATCTCCACCACTTCCCAGAAGACCGCCGGCGACATGGAGAGGGCAACAGAGTCCTGAAGGGTCACCACCGAGAGCGACCGCGGCATGTCGTCTATGGCCGCCAGATCCCCGAACACGTCCCCGGGGCCCATGTCGCGAAACGAGACTTCTTTTCCGGAGACGGAAAACATGGTGGCGCGCACCAGACCGCTGACGATGAAGTAAACGTCCTTGGTCTGGTCCTGTTCGTGAACAACCACCTGGTCGGGAGAGAAGTGGTGCAGCTGACAACGGGCCGCCACGGCCCTGCGATCGTCGGCACTCAGGCTCCGGAACAGCTCGATCCCGGCGAGCGTCTCCGCGGTTGGCTGCATAGTCCTCCCCTGTTGAAACCCCGCACCGACCTTGTCCTCTGCCCGCCCATTTAAATTATTTAGGCCGCGGAAAACAACTGCCGGGGACTCGCGCAGGTCGCAAGCTTTAGGGTGAGATCGAGTTCGGGGGACATTCCGGGAGAGCAGATCATAGCCACGCGGCCGCGGATCAACCGGCGGCGAAGATGGGCGCTCGGACTCGAGGGAGAGGAGCTGAGTTTAATCCGCCGCGGCGGGCGCGTCGGGCGGCTTGATTTGCTCGGCCTTGGGCCAGGCTTTGATCACCGCCTGCACTAACGTCGCCAGCGGGATGGCGAAGAAAATGCCCCAGAAGCCCCACAGTCCCCCGAAGATGAGAATGGCCGCGATGATCGCCACCGGATGCAGGTTCACCGCTTCGGAGAACAGCAGCGGCACAAGCACGTTGCCGTCCAGCATCTGAATGACGGTGTAGGCCGCCAGCACCCAGGCGAAGTCGGCGTTAAAGCCCCACTGGAAGTAGGCCACGATGGCCACCGGGATGGTAACGGCGATGGCGCCGATGTAGGGGATCAGCACGGAAACGCCGACCACCACGCCGAGCAGCAGCGAGAACTGCAGCCCGAGGATGGCGAAGGTCACGTAGGTCACGATCCATACGATGATGATTTCGACAAACTTGCTGCGCACGTAGTTGCCGATCTGGTCGTCCACGTCGTGCCAGACGTCGGCCAGAAGCTTGCGGTCCTTGGGCAGGAAGCCGGTCATCCAGGAAATGATGCGCTGCTTGTCCTTCATGAAGAAAAACACCATCAGCGGCACCAGGAACAGATACACAATCCAGGTGATGATGCCCACCACCGACGCCAGCGAGAGCGACACCACCTGCTGCCCGAGAGCAATGGTCTCCGCGCGAATGGCGGCGATGAGATCGCGCACCTGCTCCACGCTGAACACCTGGGGGTAGCGTTCCGGCAGCGTCATCAGCAGATCCTGGCCCCGGCCCACCATCACCGGCAGCTGCTGGATCAGCTGGGTGGCCTGACGGGAGAGCAGCGGCATCAGGCCGAAAATCAGGAATACGACAAAGGCCATGAAGCCCAGGAACACGATCAGCACGGCGATAAACCTGGGCATGCCCACCCGCACCAGGTAGGCCACCATGCCTTCCAGCAGATAAGCAATGATGATGCTGGCCAGCACCGGCGCCAGCATGTTGCCGGCGATATAGATGATGGCGAAGCCGGTGAGCAGGACGACCGCAAGTCCGATCACCTGCGGGTCGGAAAGATGTCGCCGGAACCAGGCGCGTATGACTTCCACTGTATCGGCGTTCAGGTAAAGGCTTCAGCGCCGCAAACAGAGCGGCGCGACTTCAGCCGCTTCGGATCCGCTGCAATCGCTTGCGCGCAAGACCCGCGGCGGTGGAATCGGGGAAACGCTTGATGAGATCGTCTAGAACCTGCTCGGCCTGCTCGCGCTGGCCGAGCTCGTCGTGAATGTACCCGATCTTGAGCAGCGCGTGAGTAAGCTTCTGGCTTTGCGGAAAATCCGCAACCAGCGACTCGAACTGCTTCAAGGCCGGTTCGAACTTGCGCGTGACGTAGTAGGCCTCGGCCAGCCAGTAGTTGGCGTTGTCGGCGTACTGGCCGGAAGGATATTTGGCGAGAAAGTCCTGGAACCCCCTGGCGGCCTGATCGTAGCGGCCGGACTTGAGCAGATCGAAAGCGGCCTGGTAGCTTCGCTGCTCCTCGGCGGAGTCCACCGGAGGCACGCCGGTAGGTGCCTGGCCCGGCGCGGCCGCCGCGGTGGTTGTTTCCGGCTGCGCCGTGGTTCCGGGCTGCATCGGCGGTGCGGCCGAAGTGGCGGGTGCCGAAGCCCCCGCCTGTCCCGTTTCCATCTGCTGCAGTCGCCGGTCGATGTCGAGATAGAGCTCACGCTGGCGCTGCTTGATCTGCGACAGCGTGTGCCCCTGGAGCTCGACCTCACCGCGCAGGTTCTGCACCTCCCGCTGCAGAGCCTGAACCGTCTGGTGCAGCTCGATCAGCGTTTCGCTGCTGAGGAGCTGCTCCAGTCGATCGACGCGTTCCCCGAGTTTGGCAGCGTCCTGGACCGGCGCCTGGGCGGCGGCGGTCCCGGACAGGACCAGCGCCACGCTTAGAGCGCCAATCCGCCAGCACCTGTCGAAGCGCGTTCGCATGAGTTAAGCCGTTTATCGAGTCCTGTAGATGATCTCGACGCGGCGGTTCTGCGACCAGCAGGATTCGTTGTGCTCGTTGCACACAGGCCGCTCCTCGCCGTAGCTGACCGTGCGGATCTGCTGGCCCGATGCGCCCATCAGCGTCAGGAACTGACGTGCCGAGTTGGCGCGTCGCTCGCCCAGCGCCACGTTGTACTCCCGGGTTCCGCGCTCGTCGGCGTGACCCTCGAGAGTGATCGAAGCCGAGCGGTTCTGGGCCAGATACTTGGCGTGGGCTTCTAAGATGGCGCGCGCCTCGGGTTTGATCTCGCTCTTGTCGAAATCGAAGTAGATGGTGCGCCTCGAGAGCATGCTGGTGGGATCATCCAGCGGATGACCCTGAAAGCCGCTGGGGGCGGTGACCGCGCTGGGAGTGCTTGAAGAGGCCGAGCCCACCTCAGTGCCGGTGGTCGCCCCTTCCTGCGTACCAACGGTTCCCTCGCACGCGGCCAGAACCGCGGTGGATGCGAGGATGAGGAGAAATTTCGTGATCCTGAATTGCATGGATAGCTCCTTACTCACTTTTAACTGTCTAAAGGTAGACCTGTTTACGTCCATTTTGGGGTTGATTTCTGATCGGACGGCTTATTTTGCCGCTTGCGTCAATGGTTTAACGACCACTTCAAGGATTTCTGAACGGTCCCCAAGCGGGTTCGCGCACCACCTGGATGGCCACCCCGAGCCTCTGGCGCACCCGCCCGTCGGTTGAAACCGCCGCCAGAGACGAGCCCTCTTCGTCGCTCGTAGCATACAGGATCATACTCCCATTCGGCGCGAAACTGGGCGACTCGTCGAGGCCGGTGTCGGTTAAAACGCGAAGCGCACCGTTTACAAGATCCAGGTTTGCAATACTGAAGCGTCCGTTGATCTGGTGCACAAAAGCAATCTTCGTTCCTTCCGGTGAGAACGTAGCGCGTGCGTTGTATCGGCCCTCGAAGGTCAGCCTTTCCTCGCGTCCACCGGTGATGGGGAGGCGGTAGATGTTCGGTTTGCCGCCGCGGTCGGAGGTGAAAATGATTGAGCGCCCGTCCGGGGCCCAGGCGGGCTCGGTATCGATGGCCGGATTGTTGGTGAGCCGCTGCAGCCGGTTGCTGCCGAGATAAAGCAGATAGATCTCGGGGTTACCGTCTTTGGAGAGCACCATGGCGAGGCGCGACCCGTCCGGGGAGAAAGTGGGCGCGCTGTTCAACCCAGGGTAGTCCGCGACCATGCGGCGGGTGCCGGTGGCGAGCTCCTGAATGAAAATGCGCGGACGCTCCTGTTCGAAGGAGACATAAGCCAGCTGCTGTCCGTCCGGCGACCACGCCGGCGAAAGAATCGGCGCCGGAGATTGCAGCGTGGCCTGCGGATTGAAGCCGTCGCTGTCGGCGACGATCAAACGGTAGCGGCGCTTCGGATCGCCCAGCTTGTGCTCGGTGATGTACGCAATGCGGGTATCGAAGGCGCCCCGCTCGCCGGTCAGCCGCTCGTAGATGATGTCGCTAAACTGGTGCGCCTTGCGTCTTAAGTCCGCCGCGGTCGACTCCACCTGGAACCCGGTGATCTGCTGCGCGCGGAATACGTCGAACAGGCGGAACTCCGCGACGAAACGGTTATCGGCGCTCTGGGTCAGCCGTCCGATCACCAGGTTGGCGGTGCCGAGCATGCGAAAGTCCTGGAAGTTGACCAGATCGGCGGTGGTGGGTTTTGACGGCAGCTCGGAAAAAGGAATCGGCGCAAAGCGCGCGGTGCGCGCGAGATCGTCGGCGATCACCTGCGCCATGTCCGTCGGCGGGGGAATGTTTCCGCCGTTCCAGGCAAACGGCGCGATGGCGATGGGCTGCGCGCCTTCGATGCCCTGGGTGATGCGGATCTTGAGCACGTCGTCCTGGGCCTGCGCCGTGACGCAGGCGAAAAGCAGCAGAAAAGCGAGTCGCTTGAAGACCAATGACAAGGGTTAACCCTCCGGGTCGAATACGAATTGGAGTTTTCTTGAAAACAGCGCCGGATCCTTCGGTTGCGGCAGCGGCGACGCCTTCCAGATGGCGTTCACCACCGACTGATCGAAAGCCACGTTGCCGCTGCTCTTGGTGATCCGAACATCCGTCACCTCGCCGCCGGGGATCTGCGCGACCAGCACCTCGCACTGAAGGTCCTTTCCGCTGTCCGTCGGCCGGATCCACCGGCGTTCCACCGCGGCCTGGATCTGAGAAATATATTCGGCCTGCAGGCGATTGCGCAAACTGAGCGCGGCGGCGTCCAGGCTGGCCTGCTCGGCGGCAAGCTCGGCCAGCATCTGCGCTTCGGCCTCTTTGCGCCGGCGTTCTTCCTCGGCGCGCCTGGCCTCCTCCTCTTTGCGTTTTTTCTCCGCCTCGGCGCGCTTTCGCGCTTCTTCCTCTTTGCGCTTGCGTTCGGCTTCGGCGCGCCGGCGCTCTTCTTCCTTGCGCTTGGCCTCGGCCTCGGCGCGCTTTTGTTCCTCCTCGGCTTTGAGGCGCTCCACTTCCGCTTTTTGCTTGGCTTCCAAAGCGAGCTGCGCCTGTTCCTCGATGCGCTTCTTTTCTTCTTCGGCCCTGCGTCTGGCCTCGTCGGCGCGCTGGCGCTCCGCCTCCATCTGCTGGCGCTCTGCTTCCGCTTTCTCTTTGAGCTCCGCTTCCTCGCGCTGCTTCGCCGCCAGCGCCGCCAGGCGCTCGGCCTCTTCCTTGCGCGCCTGCGTGAGCCGTTGCCTTTCTTCCTCGAGCTTCTTCAGCTCTTCCTGCTCTTCGAGCTTCTTGCGCCTGAGCTCGGCGAGACGCTCGGCTTCCTCCTGCTGCTCCTTTCGAAGCTTCTCTTCGTGGGAGCGCTTTTCCTCCACCAGCCGCTTTTGAAGCTCGGCCAGTCTTTGTTCTTCCTCGAGACGCTGTTTTCTGGCCGTCTCCGCTTCCGTTTCCAGTTTCTCCAGGCGCTCGCGTTCCTGCGCTTTCTTCTGCTCTTCCTCTTTCTTGATCTTCTCCAGCTCTTCGATCACCTGGGCCTCGTCCATCACCACCGCTTGCACTGGATCGCCCTGGGGCGGCGCCGACAGCTGTGCCGGCAGCCAGTCGAAGCTCACCACCAGCAGCGCACCCAGAATCAGGTGCACGATGATGGCGAGAATGACCGCCGTGGTGTTGTCGAAGAATTGGCGAAGTCTCATTGGCGCTTAGCGTCGGGCGGATCGGTAATCAGGCCGACGCTGTCGGCGCCGGCTTTCTGCAGAAGCGCCATGGCCAGAACCACATCGCCGTAGGGGACGCTGCGGTCGCCCTTGACCAGCACCTGCATGTTGGGCCGGTGGCGGAGCAGGGCGCTGACGCGGTTCGCCAGGACCTCCGTGCTCACCGGCGAGTCCTGGTCCTCGCCGTAGTTCAAGTAGTAGTCGCCGGCCGCGGTGACGCTCACCACCAGCGGCTCCGATGTGGTGGTGTCCACCACCCGGGCGTCGGTCTTGGGCAGGTCCACCCTGACCCCCTGGGTCAAAAGCGGCGCGGTGATCATGAAAATCACCAGCAGCACCGGCATCACGTCGATGTAGGGCACGACGTTGATTTCGGATATCGGCCGCTTGGG